>JAJFUJ010000115.1 GCA_021372475.1 Chloroflexota bacterium
GGAGATGACTGTCCTGATGATGACCGGCGTGACGGCCATGGTGCGCAGTATCGCCTACAGGATGGAAACAAAGGGCATCCTTTATCCCGGCCTGGAAATCAGCGGGACGCTGGCCTCGGCGGATATCACCCACATCTCGAACGAGATACCCTTTTATTCCGGGTGCCCGTATCCTGATCCAGTGCAGCAGGATCTGGTATTCTGCAGCAATCCAAGCTATATCGAGCTGTTGCGTGCCGTAGGCGCAGATGTCATCGAATTAACCGGCAACCATTTCCAGGATTACGGCGACGAGGCCACGCTGGAGACGCTCGATATGTATAACGCCGAGGGCTGGCCTTACTACGGCGGCGGCGCCAACCTTAAGGATGCTACCAAAGCCATCACGTTGACCTCCAACGGCAACACGCTCTCGTTCATCGGCTGCAATCCCGTAGGCCCTTCCTACGCCTGGGCTACCGCTGAACGGCCAGGCGCTGCGCCCTGCAACTGGGAATTCATGTATAGCGAGCTAAATAAGTTGGCCGATGAGGTGGATGTGCCCATCGCCACCTTTCAATACGATGAAATCTATGAATATGAGCCTACCGAGCAGCAAAAGAGCGATTTCCGCGCGATGGCGGATGCCGGCGCGCGCATCGTTTCCGGCAGCCAATCCCATCACCCGCAGGCCATCGAGTTTCACAATGGAGCATTCATCCATTACGGTTTGGGGAATCTGTTCTTTGACCAGATGCAGGAATTGGGCACCCGGCAGGAGTTCATCGACCGGCATGTGATCTACAAAGGCCAGCACATCTCCACCGAATTGCTAACCTTTATGCTGGAAGATTATGCCAAACCACGCCCAATGACCGCGGAGGAACGCGCTGAGGCGTTGGCTTCTGTGTTTGCCGCCAGCGGTTGGTAAACATCATAAAAACGGGGTATGCGGTAAACCTAACCGCACACCCCGCCGCATATCCATCCGGCTTATCCTCAGTTCTTGAGCCACCTGGCCAGCCAATTAAAGGCGGCAGCCTGCATTTCCAGATCGAACTTGTGCTCGCCGGGATAGAATTGCCCTTCGTAAGCCTCAGGGCAACCAACACTGGCATAGTGCTTGCGCAACCGTTCATCGGCGGCGTGCATCCCCGCCAGCGTAAAGAGCGGATCCTCGTTATCATACTGCACCAGCAGCGGCGAGGGAGCGCGGCAGGCCGCCAGGTCGGGCCAATCGCCGCAGCGCGCCCAACCGTCGGGGTAGAGCATCCAGGTGTGCGAGGCCACGTTGTGATCGAGCAGACCGTCGTAGGTGCTCATCAGTCCTACCACCACTGCAGCCTTGATGTGGCCGCAAGTAGCTTGCAGCAAGGTTGAACGCAGGCCACCACCCGAGAGGCCCAGGCAGCCTATCTTATCCGAGATGACATCGCTGCGGCCGAAAAGATAGTTGGCGGCCACGCGGTCCTCGTAGCTGATGATGCCCGAGAGGGTGGTTCCAAGCGTGACACAGTACTTTTCCACCAGGTGCTCGTGCAGGCCGGCAGCCAGGTTGTAGCGCGCATATTCATCCGCCACGCCTTCGCGTCGAGCCGCAGCCGCACCCAGTTCCGCTACATAGCGCTCGAAATCGGGCATCGTCTCCAGGCTAAAGCGGCGGCTGCCCCACAGAAACGTATCGGACGCCAGCACCACATAGCCCTCCTTGACCAGGGCGTTGGCATAGCTACGCCCGCCATAGCAATCGCGCCAGGAGAGCAGTGTCGCGTTGAGCGGCTCGGGGCCTTCGGCGATCTTTTCCTTGCCGTAAACCTTAAAACCGCCATGGTCGTGTAAGGCCAGGATGCCGGGCAGGCGCTCCGTAACCCCGGCCGGCTTGAGCACATAAGCCTCGCTGCGTGGACCATAGCCCACGCTCCAGCTAATCAGCTCACCGGCGACGCCGTCCTTCTCCCAGGTGCGTTCCAGTTTAACTTGCGCCGGCTGCTCGGCGCCCAGCGTAAAGCGCAGGCATTCGCGCACCTTGGCCTGCGTCTCAGGTCCGGGCTTAGCCCAGGGGCGTTCGCCGTACTGCTTGTGCATGGCTGCGACCAGGTCACTGTACTCACCGAGGTGCCGGTAGGTATCGCTCATCGTATGGCTCCTTTAGTTTATTAGTGCCAGCAAGGTATTGGGTGATAAAAAGTAGGGCGGGATGACGCCCGGGATGTTAGAGAGCGGCAGCACATCGTCGCCCACCGGCAGCCCGAGGGTTGCGCGCATGAAGGTGCGTCTCGCCAGGCAGCGCTGATAACACGCCGGGTAACGCGTGCGCAGCTCGTTCTGCAGAGCGGCGTCCGCCAGCGCGTAGCCATCCTCCATACGGCTCGAAAAATAAACTGGCGAACTCGGGATGACATCCGCTTGGATGCACATCCCCGAACTAAGCGGGATATCGGAGCCAGGATAGATGGGCGAGGACAACCACTCATCCAGGTGGATCAAATGGCCGGCATTGAGGGTGATGCCGAACCGCTTGAGAGGCAGCAGCATATCGATAACGCGCTGCGGTTCGGAGCCGAGTGCGCCTATCTTGAGCGTTTCGAACCAGGCCCCCATCGCCGCGAAATACGGCCCGGCAAAGGCTTCTACATAATCCCTGGCTGCCTCAGGCAGGTCGGATGAATCCACGGCAGCCCAGCCGGCGCGGCAGACATTGCTGCCCCAATAGCACACGTTGGTGGCGAAAGGTTCCCCACGGCGCACCGGCGCACCCAGCGGGCTGTTCATGCCGCAGGCGCGCGTGTCGCCGGTGACGAGGGTCATATGGCAGCCCAGCGGCATGCCGTTGAGCCGCGCCAACTCGGCCACCTCGTAATCCAGCATACCCGGCTTGAGCCCAAAGAGCATGCGCTTGACCCCCTCGGAGGCCAGGATGCCGGTGTACTCCAGATAAGCTATCTCCTCCGCCGAACAGCGGGCGCGCAGGCCGTAAGCCGGGTGCATGAGCATATCGGTCGTATTGAGCACCTGCTCATATCCCGCCAGGTCGCGCAGCGTATCGGCGATATAGCTGGGGATGTCGAGGGCATGGGCAGGATCAGGGTGCTCACCGCAGCCCTGGTATTTATAGCCGACGCAGCCTACCTGCGCATTTGGCCCGATGCGTTCATCCGCCAGGATTTCGCGCAGTTGGCGGCATCCCAAACGCGGTTGATCCAGCAGCGAAAAGGTGGCATAACGCTCGGAACGCAACGTGCCGTTGGTATACAACGGGCTAATCGGCAAATACCCCAGGCTTTCGTTGCCGGCGATGATGAGCGGCTGCGCCGAACCCGAGAGCACCAATAGGGCTTCCTCAAAACGCGGGTCAAAGCCGATGAGGTAAGCCAGGTTGGCAAAGTGCTCGCGATCGCCGTATACCACCAGATGGCTGTAGCCGGTGCTAGCCATGGCCGCACGAATGGCATCCAACCGCGCAGCATACACCTCAGCGCCGAGTTGCGCCGGCGGGGCGGGAACAGGGCCGAAATCCGGCCAGGCGGTTTCGATTAACTTGAAGCGCAGAGCGTTCATGGCGACACCCTTTCATCAGGAATTATGCACACGATACCCCCGCCGTGGTGCGCCGTCAAACGGGCGAGCGTTTGAAAACCGATAAACTGCATGTTACAATCGGCTCAATCGGCACGGAATGGGGGGATTATGCAAGTTAACAAAGCCGTTATAACTGCTGCGGGGCGTAAACAGCGCTCCTTGCCGCTGCAACTCCTGATTGACCGCGATGGGCAGCAGAAATCGGTGCTGCGCATCATTATCGAAGAGGTGCTGCATGCCGGTGTGGAAGAGATTGGCGTGGTGGTCTGCCCCGGCGATGAGGAAGCTTACCGCGCAGCCTGCGGCGACCATGCCGGCCGGCTGCGCTTTATCCAGCAGACTGAACCGCTGGGGTACGGGCATGCCGTGTACTGCGCCCGCTCTTTTACCGGCCAGGATCCCTTTCTGCTCCTGGTGGGCGACCACTTGTATGTCTCGCGCGAGGCGCGCTCATGCGCACAGCAGTTGATGGAAGCAGCCTTGAGCGAGCAGTGCGCCATCTCGGCAGTGCAGGCCTCCCGCGAACACTTGCTGCCCTATTACGGCGCAGTGGGTGGGCGGCGCGCGCCGGGCAAACCCGATCTCTACCTCATCGAGCGCGTCATCGAGAAACCCACTCCGACGGCTGCCGAACAGCAGTTAGTGGTGCCCGGCTTGCGCGCAGGATATTATCTGTGCTTTTTTGGCATGCATGTGTTGACCCCTATGATTATGTCTATTCTCGGTGAGCGCATGGCCAACCTTACGCCGGGAGCAAGCCTCGACCTTTCGGGCGCATTGGATGACTTGGCGCGGCGCGAGCGTTACATGGCGCTGCTCAATCACGGCTGGCGCTATGACGTCGGCGTTAAGTACGGCCTGCTGATGACGCAGTTAGCGCTGGGATTGGCCGGCGATGAGCGCGAGCAGGTGCTTGCGCAGCTCGTGGAACTGCTCGCCCAGCGCCAGCTCAACACGGCGGAGCACTAGCATGGGCGGTTATCTGACCAGAATTATCACTTCCACCGACCCGGCCATACGCGACCTTTCGTTGGACGCCTACGCCCGCTCCGCGACCTTGAGCGAACTGCTTGACGAATGCGCAGGACTGGACCGACTGCGTCAAACCAGCCCCAACTTGTATGAGCGCGTGCGGGCTTGTTTCTTCCTATACGCCCTCAACCGATTCCACATCCCGCAAAAGCCCAAGCTGCATGGGCGTGCGTTGGTGCCTTTTGCTGGTTACGATCTGCTGCTACGCCGGCGCTACGAGGAAGCTATCGACGTCTTTATGGGAAAGATGCGCGCCGAAGGCCCGAGCGACAGCCTAGCCAGCGCGCTCGCGGCCAGTTACCACGGCCTGGGGTTCCAGATCCTGGCGGATCAGGTGCGCCGCAGCGTGCGTTCGGTGCGCGGCAACCAGTGGATGTTTCGCATGGGCCACCCGGCTGACCATCCGCTGCGCATCAGGCCGGAGTTATTGCGGCGCGAAACGCCGAGCGACCCCTACCCGCTGCTGCGTGAACGCACGCCGGTACGTATGGACCTCAGCCATTCCGGCTGGAGCGATATCTTTTTCCTCGGGATGGATTACCCCGAGGGAGCGCGTGTGCTGAATATCTCCATCGACCTGGGCGTCCTCGGACGCGACCCGGCGCCGCGTCCGCCGGTGGAGGCCTATATCCGCGTCATCGACGAACCGCTTATTCGCCTGGCGAGCGTTGACCTGGGCGTCACGGCCGAAATCAGCCAGCTCGATGAGATATTCGATTACGCCAAGGATTACCTCGGCCTGCTCAAAGCCGCGCTGATCGCTTCCGGCATCGTGCCGCCGGGCGTGGAAAGCTCTGACCACCGGCTGGCGGATCTGCTTGCGCGCGTAGTCGGCCCAGGCCTGGGGCTCGAGTTGGTTAGCTGCGTCAACGGCATCCCCAAAGGTTCGCGTCTGGCCGTCAGCACCACGCTGCTGGCCGCGCTGATTGCCATATGTATGCGTGCTACCGGCCAGACGCGCAGTTTGTGTGGCGTGCTGCACGATGACGAGCGCCAACTGGTGGCCGCGCGCGCCATCCTGGGCGAATGGCTGGCCGGCTCGGGCGGCGGTTGGCAGGATTCGGGCGGCATCTGGCCGGGTATCAAACTGATTCAAGGCGTGCTGGCGCAGAAAGGCGACCCTGAATACGGCATCAGCCGCGGCTGCTTGCTGCCCAGCCACCATATTATGAGCGCGGGCGAGGTCAGCCCTGCCACCCGCCAGGCGCTGCAGGATAGCCTGGTGCTGGTGCATGGCGGGATGGCTCAAAACGTCGGCCCAATCCTCGAGATGGTCACGGAGAAATACTTGCTGCGCTCCGATGCCGAATGGCTGGGACGCCATGAAGCCTGCCAGGTGTTCGAGCGCATTGTGAGCGACTTAAAATCCGGCGATGTACGCGCCATCGGCGCCGAAACAACCCACAACTTTGAGGGACCAATCCAGGCAATCATCCCTTGGGCCAGTAACCTCTATACAGAGACGTTGATATCGCGCGTGCGGCGCGAGTTCCAGGAGCGCTTCTGGGGCTTCTGGATGCTGGGAGGTATGTCTGGCGGCGGTATGGGCTTTATCTTTGACCCATCGGCGAAGGCTGCTGGCCAGCGCTACCTGCAGGAGACGATGAGCACTGCCAAACGCGAGCTCGAACAGGCTTTGCCTTTTGCTATGGAGCCGGTGGTGTACCATTTTGGCATCAACGAGCGCGGCACCTACGCCGACCTGCTCCTGCACGATGCAGCGCTCCTGCCCGGTGGATATTATGCCACGGCAGTGCCGGCGCTCCTGCGCTATGACCGCCTGCAACTCACTCCAGCGCGGCGCGCCGAACTGGATAAATTCGGTGCGGCATGCCGCACCCGCCCTGAATTGGCGGGGATGGTGCAGACGTTATTTGACCGCCTGCTGCCGCGCCCCGCAGAGCAAACCGTTCAAGGGCCGACGCTTGAGGAAGCGCTGGCAGTCAACGGGTTCGACCGGCTGCAGCACGAGCAGATTCGCGCCGACCTGCGCAGCGGGCGCATCGGCCTGGCGCAGAACCGCCTGTCGCCCAGTACGGCCATCAGCGATGTGCTCCCCGGTGATGTGGCCGATGCCGAGCACGACTTGATGCCCGAATGTGTTGAGCTGGGGTGCGAGGCGCTGCGCGGCGGACAGGTTGCCGTGGTCACGTTGGCCGGTGGGATAGGCAGCCGCTGGACGCAGGGAGCCGGCGTGGTCAAGGCGCTGCACCCCTTTGCCAGGTTGGGCGGCCTGCACCGCAGCTTTATCGAGGTGCACCTGGCCAAGAGCCGCCACACTAACCGCACATTCGGCGTTGAACTGCCGCATATCATCACTACCAGCTACCTTACCCATGAACCTATCGCCACTTATTTACAGCGCGTCGGCAACTATGGTTATGCAGGCCCGCTGCTGCTTTCCTCGGCGCGGGCGGTGGGATTGAGGCTGATTCCGACGGCGCGCGATCTGCATTTTGCCTGGGAGGAGATGCCCCAACAGATGCTCGATGAGCAGGCCCAAAAAGTGCGCGAATCGCTGCACGCTGCCTTATTTAGCTGGGCGCACCAAATGGGCGAGGCCGGCGACTATACCGACAACGTGCCGTTGCAGTGTTTGCATCCTGTGGGACATTGGTTTGAGGTGCCTAACTTGCTGAAAAACGGCGTCCTGCGCGGGCTGCTCGATGAGCGCCCGCAACTGCGTTACCTGATGCTGCACAATATCGATACGCTGGGCGCCAATGCCGACCCGGCGTTCCTCGGCTGGCACATCCAAAACGGCGCCGGCATGACCGTGGAGGTCATCGCCCGCCGCCTGGAGGACCGCGGCGGCGGGTTGGCGCGCATTAACGGCCAGCTCCGGCTGGTGGAGGGATTGGCGATGCCACGTGAGCAGGATGAGTTCAACCTGACCTACTATAATTCGGCCACGATGTGGCTGGATATCGACCAGCTCCTGGCTGCCTTCGGGCTTGACCGCGCCGCCCTCGTCGATGAAACGCGCGTAACCGAGGCTGTGCGCAAGGTTGCGGCGCGCATGCCCACCTATATGACCCTCAAGGATGTAAAAAAACGCTGGGGGCAGGGACAGGAGGATATTTACCCGGTGCTGCAGTGGGAAAAGCTGTGGGGCGATATGACCGGACTGCCCGAGTTGCGTTGCAGCTATTTGTGCGTGCCCAGGCTGCGCGGGCAGCAGCTCAAGGAACAAGCCCAACTCGACGGCTGGCTGCGCGACGGCTCGGCCGCGTATATCGAGACCCTGTGCGATTGGTGAGTGCGGCCATTTGCCTGGCGCGGCTGTTGGACATTTCGGCCAGTAGCGCGCCTGCCACGGTGACCATGCGCCCGCCCTCTGGAGATGAAAGCTCGTGGTAGATAACCAGAGCGCAAAACGTTCAACCTTGATAATAAACCCCTTTGCCCGACTGACAGCATCTCTGGGGATCCTGTATGCTGTGCCCGAGGTGCTGGCGATTGGCTTTTCGCTGGCCCAAGCCGTGATCACCCCCTGGATGAGCGCCGCCAGCCTGATATCGGGCATGCTTTTGGCCGCGCTGACCTGGTTTTGGCTGCAGCCTGCACAGCCCGAATCCGGGCGCGAGGCCAAGGTATGGCACAAATGGACTTTTTATGGGCTGAGCATTCTGCTGGGGCTGGTATACCTTGCGCTCTGGTATGCGGCTTACCTCTCGCCAGATATCACCTGCGACGGCACGGCCTACCACATCCCGGCCATCAGCATGTGGGCGCACAAAGGCTATATCTACTGGATCGACCCCTATTTTCAGCTCGAAGCGCTGGTCAACGGCTACCCCAAATCGGTAGAGCTGTTCGCGTTTGTGCTCATCCGCGCCAGCGGACTTTCTGAGCTATCGAATATGCTCAACCTGTTATTCCTGCCGTTCGGCGTCCTGGGGCTAGCCAGCCTGGCGCGCAGCCTGGGAGCGAGCAAGCCGGTGGCCTTATTTAGCGGCATGCTGTGGGTGCTAATCCCGGTGAACTTGTTTCAGGCCACCACGGCCTATATCGACTCGGCTTTCGGCTCGCTGGCAATCGCCTTCCTCGCTTTGCTGGTGACAGCGCAGCAGAATTTGCGCTCGGAGACAGGCATCCCCTGGCGGCTGGTGCCCGCCCTGGGCGCCGCCGCAGGGCTGGCTTTGGCCGCCAAGGGCTCCGCCGGCCTGTTGGTGGCCGCCGGGTTCGTCGGCCTGGCGCTGGCGGCGCTGGTCGCCCGCATTGCGGCTGGGCGCGCCGGACGCGGTCTGCTCTGGCGGGCGCTGGCCGTAGCCCTCAGCGCGGGATTGATTGCCCTGGCCGTGGGCGGATTCTGGTACGCGCGCAACTATGCGATGACCGGCACGCCGATTTACCCGGTGGGCCTCAAGCTGGGTGAAAAAGTCATCTTCCACGGCTCCAGCGTAAGTGAGGCGCTCTGGGAGGTCGGCAACACGCCCGAGTTTATGAAGCCCTGGGGCTTCAAGGAGCGCATCGCTTATACCTGGACGCAGACGCTCATCTATGACCAGGAGGGCGCAACGCATTGGCCCGCGAGCATGATGGGCGTGGATTCGCGCATTGGCGGGCTGGGCTTTCTGTGGTTAGCGGCCTGCGTGCCGGCTCTTTTATATGCGCTTTTCAGCGCGTTGGCGCAGGCGCGTAAAAAGCCGGAGCGGCTGTCGTTGTGGCTGGTCACCCTGGTAGTTGCGGCGGCCTTCCTCAGCACGCCGATGAACTGGTGGGCGCGCTATACGGTGTGGATCTACGCCGCCGGCCTGCCGGCGTTCGGCCTGGCGCTATCAGACCTGCTGGCGACGCGCAGTTGGAAGCTGGCGCCCGTGGGCTTGTGGGCGGTATGCTGCCTGGGATTGGGATTTTACGAGGGCGGCCTGGCCTTAACTCAGACGCTGCACGATGCCTACCCGGGCGCGTGGCCGCCGCGCACCATCCAGGCTCTTGCGCCGGCTGCCTGGCGCTGGCCTGAGGGTTACCTCTTCCCCGAGACACGCGGCAGCGCGTTGGATAAAGTGATGGCCTCGGACGGCCCGATTGCCGTGGGCGCGCTGTGGGGCAACGCCCCCGGCGGACGGCTGCAGCACAACATTTACGGCCAGCTATCGCTGCCCATCGGCCGGCGCGACCTGCTGTTCCTGCCCGAGAATATGTCTGTGGACTTGTACCGTACTTTCAAAGGGCACCGGCCGGTATATATTATCTGGGACGGTAACCGCGAGCTGCCCGCCTGGGTGAAGAATATGGCCGAAAAGGTGGAAAAGGCGCCCGGTTTTTGGGTTGTAACCGTCAAGCCTGCCGCAGAGTAGGCGTTAAGGAGCGGATATGCAAACATTGGATACCTTGTTCAAGCGCGCGCCGCTGCGACCGCGTGTAGGCGTCTTTGGCTGCGGCTGCTGGTTCTACTGGGACCAATTCCCCGGCCTCAAAGAGCGGCTGCTCGAGCACCAAGCCGTCTTTGAACAGCGGCTAGCAGAGCTAGGGGCGGAGGTTGTCTCAGCCGGGCTGGTGGATAGGCCGCAGTTCGCAGCAGAAGTGGGCGACCGCTTCCGGCGCGAGGATATCGACTTGCTGATGTGTTTTGTGAGCACCTATGCGCTCTCCAGCACGGTGCTGCCGGCGGTGCAGCGTGCCGGCGTGCCGCTAGTGATTATCTCCCTGCAGCCGACCAAGGCAATGGATTACGCCCACGGCACGACATTTATGCAGCTCGAACACGACAACCAGACCAGCCTGCCCGAGCTGTGCTACGCGCTCAACCGCGCCGGGCTGCCCCCGGCCGGCATGGTCGTGGGCACGCTGTATGACGACGCCCGCGCCTGGGAACGCATTACCGGCTGGGTTAAGGTGGCGCGCGCTTACGCCACAGTACGCAAAGCGCGCATCGGGGTGATGGGCCACACCTATGAGGGTATGCTGGATATGAACGCCGACCCAACCCTTTTTGACGCTACCTTTGGCCTGCACTGCGAGCACATCGAGCTGGACGACCTGCACCAGTGCGTATCCGAGGTGCAACCGGGTGAGGTCAGCGCTAAGCTTGATCAGATCAACGCCCTGTTCGACTTTCCCGAGCCGGGCGCGGACCCGATTGCCGGCCCAGCCAAGCCCGAGGACCTGGCCTGGACTGCTACGGTAGCCTGCGGCCTCGATAGGCTGGTAGAGCAGTTCACCCTGACGGGCCTGGCCTATTATTACCGCGGACTCAGCAACGCCAACGAAAAGCTGGGGTCATCCTTTATGGTAGGCGCCTCGCTCTTGACCGGGCGCGGTGTGCCCATCGCCGGCGAGCTGGATATTCGCAACTGTCTGGCCATGCTGGTGCTCGACCGGCTGGAGGCGGGCGGGTCGTTCTGTGAGATTCATCCCTGCGATTTCGACGGCGATATCGTGCTGGTGGGCCACGACGGACCGCACCATATCGCCGTGGCGCAGGGCAAGCCAGTGCTGCGCGGGTTAACCATCTTGCATGGCAAACGCGGCCATGGGGTAAGCGTCGAATTTCAAATCAAGAACGGGCCTGTGACCTGCGCCGGCCTGACCCAGGACTCGGGCGGCAGGTTCAAGTTCATCCTGGCGGAGGGCGAGTCGCTGCCGGGGCCGATCCCGCCCACGGGCAACACCAACACCCGCTGCCGCTTTCCGCCCGATGTAGCCAGCTTTATCGAGAACTGGAGCCTGGCCGCGCCGACGCACCATTTTGCCCTGGGCATCGGGCACGTGGCCGGCCTGGTACAGGACTTGGCACGATGTTACAATTTACAGTGCGTCAACGTGACGGAGCCGGGCTACCATAGACCGTAGGAAATGGAATGAGCGATGGACGACATCAGCGATATCCGCAAGCTGTATGATGCTGACCCGCAGCACGAGGCTACACGCCTGGATGAGCACCAACTCGAGTTCGACATCACCTGGCGCTGGCTGCAGCGTACGCTGCCCGGAGAAGGACGCCTGCTCGAGCTGGGGGCTTCGACCGGACGCTACACGCTGCCCCTGGCGCAACAGGGCTACCAGGTGACAGCGCTGGATTTATCGTCCGAGGCGCTCAAGCTGGCCTGCGCCGAGGCTGAACGCGCCGGCCTGGGGAAACGCATCACCTGGCTGACAGGCGACGCGCGCGACCTGAGCACACTGCGCGGCCAGGCGTTCGATGCCGCACTGGTCATGGGTCCGTTGTATCACCTGATATTCGAGCCAGATCGTCTGCTGGTGCTGCGCCAGGTATACGAACTGCTCAAACCAGGCGCGCCAATCATCAGCGCGTTTATCTGCCGGCTGGGGATTATGGGGGACCTGATGGCCAATGTGCCTGGTTGGATTGAACACCATGATGAGGTAGAGTGGATGTTACGCGACGGATGTGATCCGCCCGACTATCCAAAAGGGCAGTTCCGCGGCTATTTCTGCCGGCCGGAGGAGCTGGCGCCGCTGCATGAAAGTGCGGGATTCCGCACATTGGCGGTGGCCGCCGCAGAGCCCTGTATCGGCGCCGATGATGCCAGCTACAACCGGCTGGAAGGGGCGCAGCGCCAGGCCTGGCTGGATTTTTTATTCAGGCTGAGCGCCGAAGCGGGCATGCTGGGTGCCTCGCGGCATCTGCTGTATATCGGGTACAAACCGTAATTCAATGTAAGGAGAGTTACCAATGGCACTGTTCGATTTTCCGCTGGAGCAACTGAAGACGTACTGCCCGCCGCGCGATGAACAGCCCGATTTCGACGCCTTTTGGGAAGAGACCTTGGATGAGGCGCGCAGTTACCCGCTCAACGCTGGGTTCGAGCAGGTCGACTATGGACTAGACTTGCTGGAGATTGCCGATGTGACATTCAACGGTTTTGGCGGCCAACCCATCAAAGGCTGGTTCCTGGCGCCCAAGCACAAGAGGGGCAAGCTGCCCTGCGTGGTGCAGTATATCGGCTACGGCGGAGGGCGCGGTTTCCCGCACGAATGGACGCTCTTCCCCAATGCCGGCTGGAGTACGCTAGTGATGGATACCCGCGGGCAGGGCAGCTCATGGCAGCCGGGCGATACCCCCGATAACGCGGCCGAAGGCCAGAATCCGCAGATCCCGGGCTTTATGACGCGCGGCATCCTGGACAAAAGGCATTATTATTACCGGCGTGTCTTTACCGACGCCGTACGCGCCCTGGAGGCGGCCGTGAGCGAGCCTTCGGTGGACGCCTCGCGGATTGCCGTGGCCGGCGGCAGCCAGGGCGGCGGCATCACCATCGCGGCTGCCGGGCTTTCAGGCATCCCGCAGGTGGCCTTGCCGGATGTGCCCTTCCTGTGCCACTACAAACGCGCCACGGAAATCGTCGACAGCGCGCCCTACAGCGAAATATCAGGTTACTGCAAGACCCACCGCGACAAGATCGACCAGGCATTCCTGACCCTCTCCTATTTTGACGGCGTGAACCTGGCGGCACGAGCCAAGGCGCGCGCCCTCTTTTCCGTGGGATTGATGGATATGACCTGTCCGCCCAGCACGGTATATGCGGCGTATAACCACTGGGCGGGTGAGAAGGATATCCGCATCTACCGCTACAACAACCACGAAGGCGGCGGCACGTATCAAACCATCGAAAAGGTGAACCTGCTGCATGCTTTATGGGATTAAAGGCATCCGCTGTTGAGGCGCCGGGGTAAGTCGGCGCCTCGTTATTCATCCAGGGATTGAACAAGAATGAATAGTATCGTAGAATATATCCTGGCGCGGCGCAGCATCCGTAAATATACGGAAGCCGCAGTGCCGCGCAAGCTGCTCGAGCAACTGCTGCAGGTAGGAATGGCCGCCCCCAGCGCCAGCAACCGCAGGCCGTGGGAGTTTGTCGTGCTGACGGAGCCTGAACGCATCCGCGCGCTCACCCAGGTGCTCGTGCTCGGACGCTATGAACCGAAGGCCATCATCGTCCCCTGCGGCAACCTGACGCGCACCCTGCCCTGGCCGGCCAGCAGTTTCTGGATTCAGGATTGTTCCGCGGCGATGCAGAATATGTGGATTGCCGCCAACGGCCTGGGAGTCGGCGCGGTATGGATCGGCATCCACCCGCTCAAACCTTTTGTGCGCGCTGTGCAAAAGGCGCTCGGCCTGCCCAGGCACGTCATCCCCCTCGGCGCGCTCTACCTCGGTTTCCCAGCGGAACAGAAAGCGCCGCGCAGCCAATATGACAGCCAGCGTGTGCATTGGGAGCAATATTAACAAATATATGCTTCGCATTGACAAGATACATTTCATTTGCCATACTAGGGATATGGTAGGCATAATGTCTTGTTATTTTTGGTTTCTTCTAAAGGAGAAAACTCTCTTTAATGTCCAATCTGTTCGTTAAAGTACTGCTAACCCTTGTTTTAATCTTAATCAACGGAATTTTCTCGCTCGCAGAGATGGCTCTGGTTTCGGTTCGCAAATCTCGTTTACAGCAATTAGCCGATGAAGGCGACAAGCGCGCTGTCGCTGCGCTAAGCCTCATTCAACAGCCCAGCCGGTTCTTTTCAACGATACAGATAGGGATCACCCTGGTTAGTATCTTGACGGGCGCCCTCGCCGGCGCAGATATCGCGGACGCGCTGGCCGGCGTATTTGCGCAGACCCGTTACTTGAAGTCGATAGCCGGTCCCCTGGCGTACATCCTGGTTGTCGGCCTGATGACATTTGTAACCATCGTTCTGGGCGAGCTGGTGCCCAAGCGCATCGCGGTCAACTCCTCGGAGAAAATCGCCCTGACCATGGCCAGCTCGATGCGTTTTATATCGGCGGTGGCCAAACCGTTTGTAACTGTTTTGAGTGCTGCCACGGAAGGCGTGCTCAAGCTCTTGGGCATTAAACTGCATGAGGAGCCTATCGTCACCGAGGAGGAGTTCCGCGTGCTGCTCGAGGAAGGCACGGAAGCCGGCGTATTCGAGGAATCCGAACAGGAGATGGTGGAATCAGTGTTGAACCTGGGCGATAGGCGAATCAGCTCACTGATGACGCCACGCCATGATATCGTCTGGCTGGATACCGATGAATCCATCGAAGAGACCAAAAGGAAAATCCTTGAAAGTGGATTTTCGCGCTTTCCGGTGGCGCGTGAGAGCCTGGATAACCTGCTGGGTGAGGTACAGACGCGCGACCTATTGGTGCATTCGCTAAATAGTGAGCCATTCGACTTGCAAGCGGCACTCACCACGCCACTGTATATCCCCGAAGTGATGCCGATTCTATCCGTGCTGGAGCAGTTCAAGCAGGCCAGCACACAGATGGCGCTGGTAATCGACGAATACGGCTCTCTGGTGGGGTTGGTCACGCTCCAGGACATCCTGGAGATGATTGTAGGTGATATGCCCTCTGCTGAGGCCGGCGAAGAGCCGGATATCGTGCAGCGCGAGGATGGCTCATGGCTGCTGGACGGCATGGTGCCAATCGAGGAGCTGAAAGAGCTGCTGAATATCGAAGGAATGCTGCCGGGAGAGGAACAGGGATTGTTCAATACTCTGGCTGGCTTTATCACTAACTATTTGGGACGCATCCCCGCCACTGCCGACCACTTTGAGTGGGCCAACGAGCATTTCGAGGTGGTGGATATGGACGGCAACCGGATAGACCGCGTGTTGGTGAGCGCCGTCCCGCCCGAAGAGCATACCGAGGAACCAGAGCCGCCGGCGGAAGCCGATTGAAGGCAGAAGAGGCAGCGTAAATAGCAAGAGGGCAGGAGTTCCCTGCCCTCTTGTGTTACTCTTGGTGCGCTCTCTAGAGTTCCTGGACGAGCTCGGTGATGCTGGAAGCCATTACCTCGCCGGGCGCAGACGAACACTCGATGGTGACGGGTACGCCGGGCTCCAGGCCCAGGCAGTTATCGGATAAATCCACATCGTTGGCGGTTTCGATAAAGACGCCGAATGCGGGCACCTTGCTCGAGACGGTTATCTTTTTACCGCGCACCGAAACTTTGAGCTCCGCTGGCGAGAGTTTGAGCGTGCGGAAGCGCTCGAAAACGAGCCAATTGCGGTAGGTCTTCTCGCCGGCTTGCAGTTCGACATACAGGACGGTATCGAGCAGCTCGCCGTTGCGCTCGACGGGATAGGTGGTCGAACTGGCGTCCATCGGCAACACCCGCGGTGAATAGCCAATGCCGAACTGGGCCAGGCTCCACTGGTCGAGTTGGGTGACGGAGTTGGCAAACAGTTTGGCGTTGACGTTCTGCTCGGCTAGTTTGGTGCCGTCAAGCTTATATGCCGTGACCCTGCCAGTAACCGGCACAGCCTCAAGCAGGTCGCTCGCAGCACGCAGGGTGATGGTATCATCCTCGAGGCGCAGGAGCGGCAGCACTGGGGCATAGAAACGCTGGCTGTAATACCAGAGGCCTTTCTTGCGGCGGCCATAATCCACCGAGGACCAGCTCGCCACAGGCCAGCAGTCGTTGAGCTGCCAGTAGAGCGCACCGGCCGTCTTGAACTGGCGTCCGCGCCAGTGCTCCACACCGGTGCGGATAGCCTCGGCCTGGACGAACTGCGACAGTGCGCAAAAGCTCTTGAAATCCTTGGGAAAGCCGACGCGCCCGACCATAAAGCGTACCAGCTTCTCCATCCCCTCGGTCATCTTTTGGTGTGAGAGTACCACCGGGCTGAGCACATGGCGGTCTTCCGGCTGGGTGTAGGAGAGCACTGTCTGCCAGTTGGGCATCGCCTGAAAGCCGAACTCGGAGATAAAACGTCCGGTATCGTGCAAGTAACCGCTGTAATCCTGCCAACTGCTCCAGACGTTCCAAGAATGGGTATCCCCCTCGGATTTACCGTTGGGATGCTCGCCCCCGTAGGGGCTGGAAACCCAGTACGGCCGCGAAGGATCGAGACCGGCGCATACCGTGGGTAAAATTTCGCGGTAGATATAGTTGCCGAGGTATTTGGGTTCACCGACCTTCCACCATTCGTCAAAACCCCAGTTGTTCTCGTTGTTGCCGCACCAAAGCGCCAATGACGGATGATTGCGCAGCGCCGTTACCACCACCTCGGCTTCGTCGTAAGCCAGATGCTGAAACCAGTCGAATTCGTCGGGGTACTGGGCGCAGGCATACATAAAGTCCTGCCAGATAAGGATGCCCATCTCATCGCAGGCATCGTAAAAAGCAGGGTCTTCATAGATGCCGCCGCCCCAGATGCGCAGCATATTCATATTGGCGCCTTGAGCCAGGCCGACCAGTTGATAGTAGTCGTCGCGCTTTAAGCGGGGCAACAGGCTATCGCCTGGGATCCAGTTGGCACCCTTGCAAAAGACCTTGATGCCGTTGACGGCAAAGATAAAGGTGCTGCCCTCCTCGTCGGCCTCCTGAATGAGCTTGACGGTGCGGATGCCGGTGCGGAAGGAAGCGCGATCGAACCACTTTTGGCCGTCGCCCACCTTGATGCCAACCTCGTAAAGCGGTTGGGCGCCCATGCCGTTCGGCCACCACAACTCAGGATCATCGATAAAGAAATCGGCCTGCACCTGATAATCGAACTCGCCGGAGGATTGGGCGTCAACCGCGGCGTAAGCAATGACCTTGCCGTTCAGCGAAAGCGCAATCTCGGCGACATAGGCGGCATCTGCGAACGGCTCGATGGTGGCTGAGACGCGCACATGCGCCTGGTTTTCCTTCAGCTCCACCGTCCAGGCATACGGATGCAGGATGCGGGCGCCGCTGCTCATCTCGATATATACCGGGCGCCACAATCCCGTCTGCGCGATGCGCGGTCCCCAATCCCAACCGTAGGAATATTGGGCTTTACGCACATATACGCGGGCATTTTCGGCACTGGAGGAGAGTTTGACAGGGCTGGTACGTTCTATGGCACGAATGGTGTTGATGGGCGAGTCGAAGCGCACTTCAACGAGGTTATCGCCAACCTGGGCGTGTTCGCTGATATCGAAACGCTGCGGGATAAACATGTCGTTAACGTGGCCCAGCAGCGAATCATTCAGATAAACATCGGCCAGGGTATCGATCCCCTCGAACACCAGATCGAGGCTGTCCTGTTCTAGATTCTTTTCGCTTAAGGTGAAGGTTTTACGATAGCTCCAGGCTTTATCTTCTAGGCGGTGCATCTCGATCTCGTTCATGCCGATGAATGGGTCAGGCAATTGCCCGAGCGCCAGGAGGTCCATCTGTACGCAGCCGGGCACTGTGCCCACCTGCCAGTGCGCGGAACCCGCTTCCTGGAACTCCCATTGCCCGTCCAGCGATATTCGTTTCGTCATATAGCGCCTCCATTGTGCCGCAACTGCAATTTAGTTACTATATCATAGCTGGACGCGGCTGTTCGGTCAAGCCGGGCGGCATTGAGGGTGTGTAAAAAGGGTCGCAGAGATTCCGCCCTCACCCTAACCCTCTCCCGCTGGGAGAGGGTTAGGGTGAGGGCGCCTTCTGGATACCTGTTTAGGCCCCCTGAAAGCGCTCGAAGGAAGCCGTAACCCCCTGGACACAGTTAAATACTGAGCCTTCGAGCTAAAACTCGTCTGCCGAGGCGCTCGGTCATCTTTTCGTAAGGTATTTTCCACACCCTCGCGGCATTTGCGAAATCGCCAAAGCGGTGCAAAATGATGCTGGAAATCAACTGAACGGTGCCCGTAGCAAGATACCGAAACGAGCCGGGCACAATCCGTTAAGGAGACCGATGAAAGAAACTTCCATATTCACCCAGGCGGTACACGGCGGAGAGCGCGCCCCCAGACCAGATTTTAGACCTGTGCCCACCCCGATATACCGCAGCTCGAGCTTTGTGTACGATTCGCTGCAGGATCTGGATGACGTGTTTAGCGGCAGCAAAGTGGGCTATGTGTATGCCCGTTACGGCAACCCTACCGTTCATGCATTCGAGATGGCTGTCGCTGCATTGGAAGGCGCGGAGGACGCCGTCGCCTACAGTTCGGGCATGGCGGCAGTGTACGCCGCGCTGATGGCCGCCGGCGTGCGGGCCGACCGCCCGGTGGTTTGCGCCGCGGATGTTTACGGCGCTACCTATGCGTTATTGGCCAAAACCCTGGCAGAGCTGGGAATCGCAACGCGTTTTGTGGACATCACCAATCTGGCTGAGGTTGACGCAGCCATCAAGGAAGCGCAGCCCACGGCCGTCCTGTGCGAGGCGATTTCCAACCCGCTGATGAAGGTCGCCGATATACCGCGTCTGGGTGAGATTGCCCATCGAAACGGCGCGCAGCTCTTGGTGGACGCTACTTTTGCCACGCCGTACCTGCTGCGGTCTCTTTATTGCGGTGCGGATTTCGCGATCCATTCGGCGACCAAGTATTTGGCGGGGCACGGCGACGTGCTGGCCGGCGTGGTGGCCGCCTCCAACGAGCGCGCCGCGTTGATGCGCGAGCAGCTCAAAGTTTTTGGCGCCAACCTCGGTCCAGAGGAAGCCTGGCTGGCGCTGCGCGGCATCAAGACGCTGCCTCTGCGTATGCGCGAGCAGTGCGCCAACGCTCAAAAGGTGGCTGACTGGCTCACCAGTCAGCCACAGGTTGCCCGGGTGAACTATCCCGGCCTACCGGAGCACCCCCAGTATTCCCTGGCGGCAAGCTTGTTCGGCGGCGCAGGGTATGGCGCGATGCTCAGCTTTGACATGCAAGGGGGCACGCGCGAGGCCGTGTTTGGGTTTATGCAGCGCCTCAGGCTCATCCAGCCGGCCACGACCCTGGGCGATGTGTACAGCCTGGTGCTTTACCCGGCCATGTCGTCGCACCGCGCGCTCGGGCCCGAGCTGCGCGCGGAACTGGGCATCGGCGAGGGGTTGGTGCGCATGAGCGTGGGCATCGAGGCGGTGGACGACATCATCGCCGACCTGCAGCAGGCGCTGGCTGCAAGTTAAACGTTCGCATATTCTGGCACACTGCTGCATACCAGTAGAGCGGTAAGGCATACAAAATAAAGGAGAGTCACGATGTTGGAGATGAGACAGGTGCGCGGGTTCAACTACCAGCCCAGTTACGGCACGTGCGGCTTGGAACTGTGGCAGAAATTCGATAGCGCTGTGTTCGCGACGGAGCTGGGTCAGGGCAAACGGTACTTTCCGGGGATGAATGCCATCCGCTTGTGGCTCTCCTGGGATGCCTACAAGCGTTCTCCCACCCTTTTTGCCGCCCGTTTCGAGGAGGCGCTGCGCATCGCCGCCAGCTACCGCCTGGAGGTAATGCCGGTGCTCTTTAACCGCTGGCACGATAGCGCCCTCGATTTCGGCGGCATCTACCTTGACCACTTTATCCCCAAGATAAGCTGGGTTCAAGGCGCGTACATGTTCGACGCCTATCTGCAGGATATCGTCGGCGAGCACGCGCGCGATGAGCGCATCTTGGCCTGGGACCTGTGCAATGAGCCTTTCAGCTACTCGGTGCCGCAGAGCGCCGTGCCAGATGTCGTCCGAGCCGAGTTCGCCTGGCTCGAAGGGCTTTACCGTCAGTGCAAGACGCTGGGCGTACAGGCGCCGATAACGGTGGGGATTCATCCCGGCCACGGCCGATTCGGCCTGGAGCAGGTGGAGCCCATCAGCGATGTGCTCTCGATTCACCCCTATTGGACCAAGGAGAGCCCCCACCACGACAAAGCGGTCTATGAGAAGCTGTTGGACGAGTATGTGGATATCTCGCAGCGTACAGGCAAGCCGCTCATCGCCAGCGAGACGGTGTGGGGTTCGCTGGATGACGTCGAACGGGTGGAAATTATCCACTATACCCTGAGCGAGCTGAAAAAGCGTGGCATCGGCTGGCTGGCCTACCTGCTGCACCACAGCCTGATTGCCGATGCCCACCGCCCGGCCTTTGGCCCCACCAGCGCGCCGGGATATCTAGGCTTCATCGAGGCTGATGGCTCGCTGAGGCCGGGGCACGAGGCATTCAACCAATACTAACGGTATGTAGGCTGCAGCTATCCGGCAGTGCATATGGTGCGATTAGCTGCAGGTTAAAATATGGATATTTTATATACCATTCAGGAACGGAGAATCATCGATGAGCGTAAAGTCCAATTCCAGCGCCAAGCCATGCAGCGCCGTCAAACAATATAACGGGGCGCCGACCATTTTTGTGGACGGGGTGCCCATACCCGGCGCCGGATTTTGGCGCGCGCCCTCTCACAACGAACGCTATCTAGCGGATTTTGCGCGGATTGGCGTTCAGATTTGCTGGTTTTCCATTGGGACGGAATCATGGAAGGCTTCCGAAACCTATGACTTCAGCGAGCTGGACGCCGCCTGGGAACGCATGTTCGCAGCGATGCCCGAAGGGTATTTCATCCCGCGCCTTTACCTGCGCCCACCAGATTGGTGGATTGCCGCTCACCCGACAGAGCTGCGCCTTTGTGAGGACGGCACACCGTATCAAGGCACAGAGGATGAATATCTCCAAGGACAGACACTGCCTTCCCCCACTTCGCCGGTATGGCGCAGCGATACCCTCGCCTATATCCGCGCATTTGTGCAGCACCACGAAGAAGGTCCATACGCCAGCCGCATCATCGGCTATCACCTCTCCAACGAGCAGAGCGAGGAGTGGTTCTACTGGGGAGGACCCAGTGTGGATTACCACCCGAGCGCCCAGGAAGACTTCCGCCACTACCTCAAGGCAATCTATGCCGATGATGCCGCTCTGCGTGCTGCCTGGAACAACCCGCAGGTTTCGCTGGCTGCAGCTCGTATTCCCGGCTACCAGGAGCGGCGCCATCCGCAGGAAGGGGATTTCTACTCACCCACAGCCCAGCATCAGGTAGTGGACTATTACCACTACAAACACGAGCTAATGGTCAAAGTAATTTGCGAATTCGCCGCCGAGGTCAAGCGCCTCACCGCTCGGCGGGCGCTGGTCGGCATTTTCTACGGTTACCAATTGCAGCCGATCCCGCGCGGGCAGCTCGATTCGGGGCACTACGCCCTGCGCAAGCTGCTCGAATCGCCCGATATAGATTATCTGAGCAGCCCAACCTGCTATTCCGGCCGCGAGCTGGGGACAGGTTACAGCTACTTTATGTCGCCGCAGGCATCTGTGCGGCTGCACGGCAAGCTGTGGATCGACGAGAACGACATCCGCACCCATGTGCAGGCGCCTGGCAACGAGGGGTTCGGCAAAACGACGACGCTCAAGGACACGCTTGCTATGCAGCGCCGCGAGTTTGCCAACGCGCTATGCAACGGCGCTGCATTCTGGTGGATGGACCAGGGCGGCGGGTGGTATGACGATCCGGCTTTGTTGGCGGAATTAGAGCGTTTGCGCGAAATGATGGCCAAGGCTGTGCACTGCGATCGTTCGAGCGCTGCGGAAATCGCCATAGTGCTGGATGAACGCTCGGTCATGTGGCGCGGTCCGCACAAGGGGCTGCAATCGTTCGAGGGGATTACCGACATCGGCCACATCGGCGCGCCGGTCGATTTTGTGCTGCTCGAGGACCTGGAGAAAGCGCAGCCCTACAAGCTCTACCTGATGAAATACTGTTACCGCAGCAATCGGACGGTACTGGAAATGCTCGATAGAGTGGTCAAGCGCAACGACAGTTGGGTTTTGTGGCTCGACCGCCCGGGTTGGGTGCGCGAGGATACATGCACCCTGGGTGTAGCCAATACCGAGGAATTGACAGGGCTTGCGGTGCAGCTCGAAGGCGGCGTTGCCGGCGCCGATGCAGAGCTATCTGCCCGATTGAGGTATCCTGCCAGGCAGTTTGCAGGCTGGACCAGCGTCTACCTGAAGGAACTGCCGACTGCCGATGACCTGCGCAGGTTGTGCCGTGCCGCCGGCGTGCACATTTATCTCGATAGCGGCGATACGATATATGCCGACGCCTCGTTTATCGGCATCCATACAGCGTGTGCAGGCGCTAAACGGCTGAACCTCACCAATGATGGCCTGCTGTACGACTTGGTAAACCGGCATGAGATCGCCGTGAAAGGCTCGGAACCCGTCGTGGAGATGGAAGCGCGCGCTACGGCTCTTTACTATCGCGGCAGCGCGAAGCAGTGGGAACAGGCCCAACGCTGAGAGGAGCATATGCCGCTCAGCGCGCACAGCGGAAAGGGTTGTATGGCTAGCATCGAGCTTTGGCAGGGAGATATCACCACACTGGCGGTGGATGCGATCGTCAATGCCGCCAACAACGGCCTGCGCGGAGGTGGCGGGGTGGATGGCGCGATTCACCGCGCGGCCGGCCCCGAACTCGACAGCGCCTGCCGCAAAATCGGCTGGTGCGCCACCGGCCAGGCGGTCATCACGCCCGGTTTCAGGTTGCCGGCCAAATACATTATCCACACGGTAGGGCCGGTGTGGGGCGCGCAGGATGAAGCCACGAGCGATACCCTGCTGGCGAGCTGCTACCACGCCAGCCTGGCGCTAGCTGCCGCGCACGGCCTCGGGAGCATCGCCTTTCCGGCTATCAGCACAGGGGTGTATGGCTACCCCATGCGGCGCGCCGCGTTCGTGGCCCTGAACGCCGTCAGAGCTGCGCTGGCGGAGGTCCCCAGTATAGAGCGCGTTATCCTGGTGAGTTACCAGCCCGAGATGCAGCGCATCTACGGTGAGGTGATGCGCGGGCTCGATTTGGGCGAACGCTACGCCACGGGCGGGCGCTCATGAGGACGCCATCGCGCCATCAGCTTAGCCAGCTAGGCTACGGCCTGCTCATCCTGGCGGTGTGCCTGCCGCTCAGCGTGCTAGTCTGGCGCGCAACGGTCGAGCACGTCAGCGGGCGCTGGCAGCGTTACAGCGACCGGCAGCTCGGTATCTCATGGAGCGCGCCGGCCGATTGGGAGCTGCGCGCGCTCGGCGGTGGAAGCGAGCGCACCCTGGTGATGAACGCTGTGAACGGACCGCGCGCCGTGCTCTACCTCAGCGCTAGCAGCGACCAGGCGGCCTACCGGCGCTGGGATCCTGCCGCGGCCACAACCCAGATTGCCGGCCTGCCGGCCAGCGATACGCGCGTGCCCGCTGGGCAGAACCCGGCCCAGCGGCTGGTCGCCTTCCGCGCTGGGCAGGATACGCTGGTGCTGCTGGCGCTTTACCACAGCGCCGAGTTCGACCAGGCAGTGTTCGACAGGCTGCTCGCGAGCATCACCCTTAGCGTGGAAGAGGACCACATCCGCGTGTTTATGGAGGTCGATTCGCTCAGCAGCGATTGGCAAGCGTGCTCGCCCGACTGCGGATTGAGCGCCTCCTCGCCCAACTGGTGCGGTATCGATGCAACCGCCGCCGAGTGGGACGGCGTAGATGTCTATTCCAATGGCTCCAATTTTCCTTATTTCTACGAGAACGAATGCCCCGATTTTTACGGGCTAAAGTTCCAGTGCGTGGAACTGATTCAGCGTTATTATTGGGAAAGGGTCGGGCGCAACACCGGCACCGGCAGCCCGGGCTGGGGCATCGCCAGCGCCTACCAGGCCTGGTGGCAACATCCGCCCGAATACGAGCGGCTCGTCAACGGCAGTGGCGCCGTGCCGCAAGCCGGCGATATCCTGGTATGGCGCCCAGAGGGACGTTACGCGCCGCATGGGCACGTCGGGATCGTGGTGCAGGTTTCCAACGGCCAGGTCGTCTTTGTGCAGCAGAACTCAAAGGAGGGCGGGGTCAGCACCCGTAGTTGGGTCAACGGCTGGATCGACGACCCCTACCTCTACGGCTGGCTGCGCCTGACCTACGGTGACCATATGCCGCCCGATGGCGCCATCGCAGCGCCAGAGGACGCGGCCGTCGTCACCGGCGATATCCTGCACCTGGAAGGTTGGGCGGAGGATACCGGCACCGGGCTAGTCTCAGCCCAATTCTATGCGGTTTACGGCGATACGACGCTGGCCCTCGGCGAACCGTTCAGCGCTTCGCCCTTTACGTTCAATTGGAACCTGGCGGCCAATAATATCCCCAACGGTCCCGTGACGATTACGCTGCGCCTGCAGGACAAGGCGGGCAACGTGGCCTATTCACCGCAGGGAGTACGCCGGGTTGAGATCCAGCGCCCGAGTGCCGGGCTAGAGCCGATTGAACGCCTAGGAGATTGCCATGACCTGGTTGCGAACGGTTCGTTTGAGCTCAACCGCAACTGGTTGTTCACAGGCAGCTATAAACCAGCGTATACCGCGTCTGCGGCTGTAGTAGGGGAGCATGCCCTGCAGTTGGGCATCGTCGAAGGCGCCAGCCTGAACACGGTATCGATTGCCCAGCAAATCATCACCATCCCAGCCGATGCGGATAAACTGCGGCTGCGCTTCAAATACCAAGCCGATGCGAGCCCCTATGCGATGTACCCGCAGCGGGTTGTGCTCATCGATGCCGAAGGAAACCGCCACACACTGCTGGCTCTGAACGGACCTCACAGCTACGCTCGCGGCTGGCGCGAGGTCGAGATCGACGAGTCCGTGCTGGGGCAATTCCGCGGCCAAAAGGTGCGGTTGCAGTTCATCGTATATAATAATGGCTGGGAAGAGCGGCCAGCTTCGCTCCTGGTGGACGACTTGCATCTATATGCCTGCCAGGATAGCGCTACTCCGACCGCTGAGCCGACTGAGTCTGACTTACGAATGATTAACGAGTGACAGAGGTAAGCTGATGCGTATCACACTGGCCCAACTGGATCCGATAGTCGGCGACATCACCGGGAATATGCGGCGTATCCGTGAGGTGACGGCAGGATGTGCGGCTGAGCATCCCGACCTCGTTATCTTCCCCGAGCTGTTCATCAGCGGTTACCCGCCACAGGACCTGCTCGAACGCGCCTGGTTCATCGAGCAGGTGCAGCGCGCCATCGCCGAGGTGGCGGAGCTCTCGGCCGCCTATCCAGGCACCGGCATCCTCTTTGGGGCGCCTGTCGCCAATACGCGCCAATATTGCAAGGGGCTGTATAATGCCGCGCTGCTCGCCTATGATGGCGCAATTCTGGGGATGCAGGCCAAACGCCTGTTGCCGACCTACGACGTCTTTGACGAGGCGCGCTACTTTGACCCGGCGCGCGAGATAAACGTCATCCCCTTTAAGGGTGAACGCCTGGGGGTGCACATCTGCGAGGATGCCTGGAGCGACCCGGCGCTGTGGCCCAAGGGACTGCCGTATGACATCAATCCCATCAGCCAATTAGCCAGCCAGTGCGCCACGTTGCTCATCAATCTGTCGGCGTCGCCTTTCCAGGCCGGCAAAGAGTGCGTGCGCTACCAGATGCTGCGCAAGCACGCGCAGCGCGCCGACGCGCCCTTTATCTACTTGAACCAGGTGGGCGCCAACGACCAGCTCATCTTTGACGGCCGCTCGGTAGTTCTCGGCAAGCAGGGGCAGCCAATGGTGGTGCTGCCCAGCTTTGAGGAATGCGTGCGCACCATCGACACCGATGCGCCGCTCGCTGCGGCGGGCTATCGCGCCGAGGAAGAGATCGAGACTATCTACCGCGCGCTGGTGCTGGGCATCCGCGACTATATGGGCAAGACCGGATTTAGGAAGGCAGTGTTGGGGCTTTCGGGCGGCATCGATTCCGCGCTGACCTGCTGTTTGGCCGCGGCTGCCTTGGGCAAGGAGAACGTGCTGGGCGTGGCGATGCCGTCACCCTACTCTTCCGCCGGGTCGATTAGCGATGCGCGCCAGTTGGCAGAGAACCTGGGCGTCGATTTCCGCATCGTGCCGATAAGCGGGTTGAAGGATGCTTACCAGGCTGCGTTGGCGGAACCCTTTGTCGGCACGCAGCCGAACACCGCCGAGGAAAATATCCAGGCGCGTATCCGCGGCAACATCCTGATGGCGTTTTCCAACAAGTTTAACTATCTGGTGCTTTCCACCGGCAACAAGAGCGAGCTGGCGGTGGGCTACTGCACGCTCTACGGGGATATGAGCGGCGGGTTGGCCGTCATATCCGATGTGCCCAAGACTACCGTTTACGCTCTGGCGCATTATATCAACCGCGAGCGCGAGATAATCCCGCGGGATTGCATCACCAAACCGCCCTCCGCCGAGCTCAAGCCCAACCAGACCGACCAGGATACCCTGCCGCCCTATGACATACTCGACCGTATCCTGCATTTGTATATCGAAGAGGGGTGCTCTGCGGAGGAAATCGCCGTACAAGGTTTTGCCGCAGAGACGGTGCGCTGGGTGGTGCGCACGGTGGACCGCAACGAATATAAACGCCAGCAGGCCGCGCCTGGGCTGCGCGTCACCAGCAAAGCCTTCGGCGTGGGCAGGCGCATGCCCATCGCGGCGCGGCTCAATCATTCATAGGTTCACAGCAGTTGCGGTATAACTACCGGCGTGTAAGATGAAAGCATACGTACAGTTACCTAGTTACAAGCAAAGGAGCAGATGATGAACGAATCGGAATACTTTGAGATGGCCGTTAAAACGCGTCCAACGCGCATCAAGTGGTGGCAGGAGGCCCGCTTTGGGATGTTTGTCCACTGGGGGCTGTATTCGCAGCTCGCGCGCCACGAGTGGGTGATGAACCGCGAGCGCATCCCCATCGCCGAGTATGAACCGCTGGCCGACAGTTGGCACCCCAAAGAGCGCCCGGCCCGCGAATGGGCGCGCCTGGCCAAGGAATCGGGCATGAAGTATATGGTGATGACCAGCAAACACCACGAAGGATTCCTGCTGTGGGATAGCAAGCTCTCGGATTATAACGCCGTCAAGCATGGCCCTGGGCGCGACCTGGTGGCCGAGTATGTAGATGCCTGTCACGAGTTCGGCCTGCGCTGCGGGCTGTATTACTCGCTGATGGATTGGCACCATCCCGATGGAGCGAACTGCGCCCACGATGACGGCGCCCGCCGGCGCTTTCTCGACTATACCCAGGGGCTGGTGCGCGAGTTGTGCACCAACTATGGCAAGCTGGACATCCTCTGGTACGACGTCTCGTGGCCGCTGCGCACCCCCGCGATGTGGGAATCCGCCAAGATGAACGCTATGGTGCGCGAGCTGCAGCCCGATATCCTCATCAACAACCGTTCGCAGCTCGATGAAGATTTCGGCACGCCCGAGGAGGAAGTGCGCGCCGCAGAAGGTGGGCGCAACTGGGAGGCATGTATGACCTTCAACGGCTCGTGGGGCTATATGCCGTCGGCGGTTGACTGGCATTCGACGCGCGCGGTGCTAGGGATGCTGCGCACGGCTACGGCCGGGCAGGGCAACCTGCTCCTGAATGTCGGCCCGGCGCCGGACGGCACGGTACCCGCCGAAGCCTATGAGCGGCTCGAACCGCTGGGCAAGTGGTTGAAGCTGAACGGCGAGGCGGTTTACGGCGCGGTGAGCAACGCTAACCATATGGAATGGATGCCCACTGGGCAGTGGACCATAAAGGGTAACACGGCCTATTACTGGTGCAACCGCTGGCCTGGCAAACAGCTTACTATCGGCGGGTTGCAGAGCAAATTGCTGCACGCCTCGCTCCTGGCCACAGGAGAATCGGTCTGTTTCGACCAGCAAGAAGACCGCCTGACGCTCTTTGGCCTGCCGGAGACTACCCCTGACCCATATGCCGGCGTGGCGGTGCTCAAGCTCGAGTTTGAGAGCGCCCCGCGCCAAAAGCTGGGCGCGGGCTGCATCGTTTTATAATAATCAAGGGTGGCGTACCCTTCATACGCCACCCTATTTTTATGCCTTGATGTAGGATGGTGGGTCACGGCGCATTCGCCGCCGCGATAGCCTGTATGAACGACAGGGCGCGGGAGCCGATAATCGACTATATGAAGGGCCAGTATCGTGTGGATTATGTCAATATAATACCGAGGCCAGTGCGGCTGCTTGCCGCGCGAGGCAAAGGTAGTTCAGTCAACAGCGCGAGCGCATCCTGCGTCTGCTTATCGGCGAAATCTCTCGCAGGTGCCAATTATCTGGGCAGCGCTTGAAACAGGTTGAGCTGTCTGGGCTCAGAGCTGGGCTCGCGGCAAAAATCCTCCGAGATGTGATAGCGCCGGCACAGCGCATTGGCCAGCCTCTGCAGCTCCGCGGTGCGCGGACTGGCGCAATAATAGGCGTTCCCGAAACTCTCGCGGTAGCGCGCGCTCAAACCCGGGAAGCTGCGCTCCAGCTCGCGGTAGTAATAGGCGCGTTGGCGGTCGCGCAGGGTTACGCCGAACCCGCACGCCAGGTAATGCACCCCGCATTCCGCAGCGCGCTCGATTATCCCCTGGATGTTGGCGGCGTCATCTTCGATAAAAGGCAGCACCGGCATCAACGCGAGTCCAGTGGTAATGCCCTGCTGCGCCAGTTCCGCGAGCGCAGCGAAGCGCTCCGAGACGCTCGAAGCGTAAGGCTCCAACATGCGCCCCAGCGCGTCGTCGGCAGTGGTGACGGTCATCAACACCGAGGCGCGTTCGGGACCGATAACCTGCAGCAGGTCAACATCGCGCAGCACCAAGGCGCTCTTGGTGGTGATGTGCACCCCCCAGCCGGCCTCAGCGATGGTTGCGAGAGTACGGCGGGTGAGGCGCAGTTCGGCCTCCAGGGGCATATAGGGGTCGTTCATTGAGCCGGTGCTGACGATGCCTTTTTTACGGCGGGCTGCCAGCTCGCTCCTGAGCAGCTCCACGGCATTGGCTTTGACGAGGATCTCTTCGTCAAAGGTATCCACCTGGTAACATTCGCTGCGCGTATCGCAATAGATACAGCGATGCTGGCAGCCGCGGTACAGGTTGATATTATCCGTCGCGCCGAACCAACCATCCGGGTGGCGCATGCGGGTGAGCAGCGTCTTGGCCTGGATATTACGGAACCCCATGCAGCGCTTCCTTACGCTTGCTCGGGCGGCGCTTAATGGCCAGCAGCATGAGCACATCATCCACCGCGGCCTCGGGAATGTGAATCCATAGCCAGGTGCCGTCGTGATAGATTGGGGTAGCATCGATCAGCTTTTGCATGGCCGGGCTGAACTGATTAAAGATGGCCATCATGCGGATGCGCTCTTCACCACCCAGGATAACTAGCGCCGTAAGCGAGCCATGTTCGGGATACAGGTCACACAAGGTACGACCGCCAGCGCGGTAGTGCATGAGCCAGCCGTATTTGTTGCCGCCCCAAGCCAGGTCGCCTTCCAGCCCATAACTGGCGCACAGCACTTCGCGGAGACTGTTCCAAGCGGGCGCCTGTTCGCCTAATCCCTGAAGGAACTCTTCCTCCCTGGGCAGGCGGGTTTTGTCCAGCCAACGCTCGCCGCTCACGCCCACCTCCCGGCACACTTTAACACATACAACGCATCGGCGGTGACGAAAGGATTCATACGGCGCTGGCTGACCTGCCCCCACTCCACCAGCGAACGTCCGGAGCCGCGGCTGGCGCCGGTGCTATAGTGTTTGCCCTCAGCCGGGAAGCCGCCGTCGGGGAGACGTTTGCTTTCCAGCAGATCAAGGGCTTCGGCGCAACGTGGGTCGTCGATAAAACCGGCTTCAGCCAGCACTTTGAGCCCAGCTAGTATATCGTAATGCCAGTAAGCCGGATAATGCAGCCGAATAAACGCATCATTTATGATGGCGCCGTCGCTCTGCCGCTTGAAAAGACGCCGTTTGAGAAATATCTCAGCAGCGCGCTCAGCCGCCAACCCGGCCTGACGGCTGCCGGTAAGTTTGGCATATAACGCCAGGGCACGCAGCGGGATCAGGCTCTCGTGGAAGGACGAGTTATGCGCCTCAGGGCGCTTGTCGCAGTTCCAACCGCCATCCGGCCACTGCCAGCCGATCAGGCGCTCGATGAGCGTATCCACGCGCGCGTCCGTCAAACCGAGGCTCATCAGCGACCAGGCCGCGTTGCTTTCCTGCGAGGCGCAGCGCCGGGTGCGGCCATCGATACTACGAATGCTCTTGAAATGCGCATCGGACAACCAGCAGTTCAGCACCTGCTCGCGCAGCGGGATCAGGGCTTCGTCGCCGGGTGGATAACCGAGTTCGGCCAGGATGGGGAGCACCCAGTGCGCGCCGCGCCATTTATTATAGGGACCGAGTGGGATAGTGCCGTCATGTTCGCGCTCTGAAAGCAGCATGCACACGCGCCCCGAGGCGCGCACCGCTTCCCGCAAAGAAGTCTCTTCATTTGCCGGGAGGGGTGCAGCCGCCTGCAACAAGCGTGCCTTGTAACGGATGGCCGGTTCGTCAGAGGCAAGCAGGTTTGACAGCAGGTCTGGCATAGCACCTCCTTAACTTCATATATACAGCAACTCACAACCCAATAATAGTACATTCGTTCTATTCGCGCAAGAGGCAAATCGCCCTGGACTAGACGGGATATGTGCGCTACACTAATAGCGCATGTCCATAGGAGGTTATCCAATGGCTTTAGCAACTGAATTCAAGCCGCTCGCGCTCGATACCTGGCCCGACCTGGAGCGCCTCTTTGGTCCGAAGGGTGCTTGCGGGGGCTGCTGGTGTATGTACTGGTTCCTAGCCAGCAAGACCTTCGTGGCTGGCCTGGGTGAACCGAACCGCTGCGCCCTGCACGAACTGGCTGGCAGCGACCCGGCGCTGGGGTTGATCGCTTATGTTGGGGATGAGCCGGCCGCCTGGTGCGCCATGAGCCCACGCGAACGCTACCCGCGTTTGGAGCGCTCGCGGGTGCTGGCGCGTGTGGACGATGCGCATGTCTGGAGCGTGGTGTGCTTTTACACCACCAAGCGCTTCCGCCGGCAGGGATTGACGGTCGAGCTGCTGCGAGCTGCCTGCGCCTATGCCGCCAGCAAGGGGGCGCGCATCGTCGAGGGCTATCCTGTCGAACCAGCGCCTGGCAAAAAACAGGCTGACGCGTTCGTCTATACCGGACTGGCCAGCGCCTTTCTCAAAGCGGGGTTTCACGAGGTGGCGCGCCGTTCGCCCACCCGTCCAATTATGCGCTATGATATCCTGAACAATTGAGCAAGGAGACAAACAATGCCTGCACACCGAGTCGCGATGCTGCACGTTCCGCTCGAATGGGGATTCACCTCTGCCAAGCCCTACAAGGACCCCGGCAACGAGGTGACGCTGGATGTGGCCGTAACCGCCCCCGACGGCGCCACCGCGGTGGTGCCCTGCTTTTGGGCCGGCGGGCTAGAATGGCGGGTACGCTATGCCGCGCGCCAGATCGGCGTCCACACCTGGCGCACCATCTGCAGCGACACCTCGAACCCCGACCTGCACGGCATAGAAGGCACGCTCGAGGCCATACCCTACCAGGGGACAAATATGCTCTATGCCCGCGGTGCGCTGCAGGTGGCGCCCGCGAAAAACTATATACAGTTCTCAGATGGCACGCCGTTCTTTTGGCTGGCGGATACCTGGTGGATGGGGCTGACCAAGCGGTTGGCCTGGCCGGATGAGTTCCAACTGCTGGCAGCGGATCGCGTCAGCAAGGGATTCTCTGTTGTGCAGATTGTGGCCGGCTTGTATCCGGATATGCCGGCCTATGACGAACGCGGTTTCAATGAGGCCGGGCATCCCTGGGAACCCGACTATGCCCGCCTGAATCCGCGCTATTTCGATATGGCCGACCTGCGCATCCAGCAATTGGTGCGCTCGGGGCTGGTGCCGTGTATCGTGGGCTGTTGGGCTTACCACTTGCCCTGGCTGGGAATGGAGAAAATGAAGCTGCACTGGCGCAACATCATCGCGCGCTGGGGCGCCTACCCCGTGGTGTGGTGCCTGGCCGGCGAGGGCGCTATGCCTTATTACAATTCCAGCGATAAAGATGCCGACCGCGCCTTGCAGGTGCATGGCTGGACGGAAATCGCGCGCTATGTGCGCCAGACCGATCCCAACCACCGGCTCATCACCATCCACCCGACGGATTCCGGGCGCAACAACGTGGAAGACCCGGCGGTGCTCGATTTTGACTTTTTGCAGACCGGCCACGGCGGTTGGGACAGTGTGCCCAATATCGTCAAAAAGGTGCGTGAGGGCGTGGCGGCAGAGCCTAAAATGCCGGTGATCAACTCCGAGGTGAATTACGAGGGCATCCTCGAGGCCAGCCGCGAGGAGGTGCAGCGCTTTGACTTCTGGGCTACGGTGCTGCTGGGAGCGGGCTTTACCTACGGCGCCAATGGCATCTGGCAGCTCAACCGTGCCGAACGGCCCTACGGCCCCTCGCCGCACGGCGCCTCCTGGGGAGATACCCCCTGGACGGAAGCCTACCGCTTGCCGGGGGGCGCGCAAATCGGTCTGGGCAAGAAATTCCTGGAACGCTACCCATGGTGGGAGTTTGTGGCCCATCCAGAGTGGATCGATGACGCGGCCACCAACGACAAGCCGATTGCCCCTTATGCGGCCGGCATCCCCGGCCAGGTGCGCCTGTATTACTTCCCGCGGCCGATTTTCCCATGGGGATCGAACCCGACGCGCCTGCGCGGCCTGGAGCAGGGCGCGGTGTATCGCACCTTCTGGTTCAACCCCAAGAACGCCGCAGAGGTGAACCTGCCGAACACGATCGCCGAAGCCGACGGCTCCGCAGCCCTACCGATCCCGACCGTCATGCAGGATTGGCTGCTGGTATTGGAACGCATCCCCGCATAACTATATCAGGCCGGAGCTCAATACCCCGGCCCTTTTGAGGAGGCGCGATGGACTTGAGCAAACGCCAGGCGTTGAGCCTGGATGGCGAATGGAAGCTGGCATTGCTGTTCCAGGAGCCGGTGGGGATGTACAGCACCTGGCAGGAGCTGACCGATGCCGGCCTGGAGACGCTCCCGGCCACCGTGCCGGGCAACCTGGAGCTGGATTTACAGGCGGCTGGCAAGCTGCCCGAGCCGTTTTACGGGATGAATATGACCTTGCTGGAGCCGCTGGAGCGCGCGCATGTGTATTATGGCCGCACGTTCACTGCACCTGTCGACTTGGGCGAGGACACCCGCATCCTGTTCAAGGGGCTGGATTGCCTGGCGGACATCTTTATCAACGGGGAATTAGTCGGCTCCGCCGATAACATGCTCATCGAGCACGAGGTATATCCCCTGGCCTTTCTGCGGCCGGGGGCAGAGAACGAGATATTGGTGCACATCCGCCCGGCATTGGAGGAAGCCCGCCGCTATGATTACTCGGCCGGCCTGCATGCCGGCGCGGCCAGCTTTGAATCGCTGTATATCCGCAAGGCGCCACATATGTACGGCTGGGATATTATGCCGCGCGCGCTTTCAGCCGGGCTGTGGCGTTCGGTCTGCCTGATGCGCTATCCCAGCGAGTACATCGAACAGGTTTTCCTGGAGACGCAGTCGCTGGCGGCCGACCATACCAGCGCGCAGATGATGCTGCACTACCAGGTGCAGATTGAAGGCGCAGCCGGAGAACAATACGAGCTGCTCTTGGAAGGCGACTGCGGAGCATCGAGCTTCTGCCAGCGGCGGCGTATCCTGTTCGATGCTGGCAACATCCAGTTTCGTATCGACCACCCGGCGCTGTGGTGGCCGCGCGGGCGCGGCGAGCAGGCGCTTTACGTCTGCAAGGTGACACTCCTGCATAGCGGCGCGGCGGTAGATACGGTTGAGTTCACCACCGGCATCCGCACGGCCGAGCTGGAGCGCAGCAGCATCACTGACGAACGCGGCTCGGGCGAGTTTTGCTTCCGCATCAACGGCGAAAAGGTGTTCGTGCATGGCTCGAACTGGGTGCCAGTGGACGCCTTTCACTCGCGCGACGCGGCGCGCATCCCGCAGATTATCGCCATGGCGGAGGAGCTCAATATCAACATGTTCCGCTGCTGGGGCGGCAACGTCTATGAGAATGACGTGTTTTATGAGCTGTGCGACCAAAAGGGCATTATGATCTGGCAGGATTTTGCCATGGCCTGCGCGGTATATCCGCAGGATGCCGGCTTTTGCAACAAGCTCGAGGATGAGGCGCGCGCGGTGGTGCGCAGGCTGCGCATGCATCCGGCGCTAACGCTGTGGGCGGGCGATAACGAGTGCGATGAGTCCTATTCCTGGGCCGGGCGCAAACGCGACCCAAACAACAATGTGCTGACGCGCGAGGTGCTGCCGGCCGTGCTGCGCGACGAGGACCCTACCCGGCCGTATATCCCCAGCTCGCCCCATGTGGACGAGACGGCCTTCAAAGCCGGAGAGATCTATCTGCCGGAGCAGCACCTGTGGGGGCCGCGCGATTATTTCAAGAGCCCTTACTATAAGACGTCCTTGTGCCACTTTGCCAGCGAAATCGGCTATCACGGCTGCCCGGCGCCGATCTCGATTCGCAAGTTCATCTCACCGGACAAGGTATGGCCGTACCAGGATAATGAGGAATGGCAACTGCACTCGACTTCGCCGGTGCCCGGCATGCGCCTCTTTGACGGCCGTGTGCTACTCATGGAGAAACAAGTGCGCGAGTTGTTCGGCGCGGTGCCGGATAACCTGCCCGCCTATGCCCTGGCCAGCCAGATATCGCAGGCTGAGGCGAAAAAGTTCTTTGTCGAGCTCTTTCGCACGATGAAATGGCGCCGCACCGGCATCCTGTGGTGGAACCTGATGGACGGGTGGCCGCAGTTCTCGGATGCCATTGTGGACTATTATTTCAATAAAAAACTGGCCTTCAGCTACCTCCAGCGCAGCCAACTCCCGCTCTGCCTGGTGCTGAGCGAGCCGGCCGATTGGGCGCAGGCGCTGGTGGCCTGCAACGACACCCGCGACGACCTGGCCGTGCGCTACACAGTGACCGACCAGGCCAGCGGAAGGGTGGTGCTGGAGGGCACAGGCATCGCTTACCGCGACGCCTCCACCCGCCTAGGGATCATCCCGTTCTCGATGGGCGCCAAACGGCTGTACGTCATCCGCTGGGAGAGCACTCTGGGGGCGGCCGCCAACCACTACCTGGCCGGCAATCCACCCTTTGAGCTCAAGCAATATGTGGAGTGGATGACGCAATCCGGGCTGCTCAGCGCAGAGTGGCTGAAGCAGAACGGGCTGGGCGTATAATTAACCTTCTGTAGAGCGCGGGCAGGCTCTCGCCTGCCCGCGTTGTATTTTACTTTCCTAGCTGGTCGCGGGCGCGGGCAGCGCGCCTGATAGCGTGCCTGGCGCCTCGGTCTCTTCTTGGCGACGGAACTGGCTCATATACAGGGAATAGTAGAGTCCTTCCTTGGCCAGCAGCTCGTTGTGTTTACCTTGCTCCACAATCTTGCCCTTGTCGATGACCAGGATGTTATCCGCGTTGCGGATAGTGCTCAGGCGGTGGGCGATGACCACGCTGGTGCGCTTGTGCAGCAGGTTATTCAGCGCCTTTTGGATGAGCAGCTCGGTGCGGGTATCCACCGAGCTGGTCGCCTCATCCAGGATGAGGACAGCCGGGTCCTTGAGCACCGCACGCGAGATAGCCAGCAATTGGCGGTTGCCGTGGCTGAGGGTTGCGCCGCGCTCGCCCAGCATCGTCTGGTAACCATCGGGCAGCCGTTCGATTAAGGCATGGGCATTGGCTAGTTTAGCCGCAGCGATCACTTCTTCATCGGACGCCTCCAGCCGGCCGTAGCGAATATTTTCCATCACCGTGCCGGTAAAGAGATAAGTATCCTGAGGCACCACGCCGATCTGGTCGCGCAGGCTTTTGGCATGTATATGGCGCACGTCATGGCCATCCACCAGCACGGCGCCGGATTGGACGTCATACATCCGCTGCAGCAGAGCAACGATAGTCGTTTTGCCGGCGCCGGTCGGTCCGACGATAGCCACCGTCTGGCCGGGCTTGATGGCGAAGGAGATATCGTCGAGCACCAGCTCTTTCTCTGTGTAGCGGAAGGTGACATGGTCGTAGACGATATCGCCTACGATGGGCGGGATATCCACCGCGTCGGGGGCATCCGCCACCTCCGGCTGGGTATCCAGCAGCTCAAATAAACGCTCAGCGCCGGCGAGTGCAGACTGCAGTTGGTTATAAAGCTGCAGCAATTGGTTAATGGGGTCATAAAAGCGGCGCACATAGTTGGTGAAGGCAACGATGATACCGACGCTAACCAACGGCGGGTTAAAGCCCAATATCAGGTAACCGCCGTAGCCAATGACGATAATGATACCTACCGTCGTCAACACCCCCAGGATGGGGCCAAAGGCTGCAGAAAGGGTTTGGGCGGTGACATTGGCATCGCGGTTGCGCAGGTTGGTCTCGCGGAACTCTTTGAGCGTTTCGCCCTCGCGTGCGAACGCCTGCACTTCACGCACGCCGGCGATGTTCTCCTGTAGATTGGCGGAGACTTCACCAATCGTCTTGCGCGTAACGCGAAAGGCCGAGCGCACCCGTTTGGTAAAGATGACGGCAAAAACGATAAAGACCGGCAGCACGACGAACGAAACCAACGACAAGCGCCAGTTAAGCAGCATCATGGAGATAAACACGCCGACAATCGTCAGCGAGCCGCGCAGAATCTGCACGATGCCGGGGCCAAAGACATCAGCAATTACTTGTGTATCGTTGACCAGCCGGCTCATCAAATCGCCGGCCTCGTGCTGGTCATAATAGCTCAGTGAGAGCTGCTGCAGCTTTTGAAAAATCTGCATTCGCATCAAAAGCAGCACCTTTTGCGTCATCCGAATCATCAAGCGGTACATAATCACCGAGAGGAACCAACCCAGCGCATAGGTTAGCGCCAGCAGCCCCATCGTCACGCCCAGGCCCAGCCCACGTGACGGGCTGCTGCCTATGAGGAGTTGCAACCATGCCGGCAGCGGCTGGGCGCCGACGGTGATGAAATGGTCGACGGCCACAGCAATCAGGTACGGGCCGGCCAGATCGCCCAAAACGGCAACTATCAGAACAACCAAAATGAGCAGGAGGCGCTTTTTATACGGCTCGAAATAAACCAGCAGCCGTTTGAACGCTTGACCTGCCGACTTGGGTTTGCCTTCAGCCATCGAGATTCCGCCGTGTCCCATGGTTAACCCTCCTGGGCGACAGGATTCAGCGCCTCATCCTTGGACGTATCCTGCAATTGCGTGTGATAGATTTCAGCGTAAATCTCGCTGCACTCGAGCAGTTCTTCGTGGTTACCGCGCGCAACAATTTCACCTTTATCCAGCACCAGAATCTGGTCGGCGTTGAGCACGGTGGCGACGCGCTGGGCGATGACAAAACTTGTACGCCCCTGCATTAGACGATCGAGCGCCTTTTGGATTCTATACTCCGTGGTCAGGTCCACGCTTGAAGTGGCGTCATCAAGGATGAGTATTTTCGGATTCAGCAGCAGCGCGCGGGCGATGGCCACACGCTGCTTTTGCCCGCCGGATAGGGTCGTACCGCGTTCGCCGACGCGCGTCTCATAGCCATCCCTAAAGCTGGTGATAAACTCGTGCGCCTCGGCAGCCTGGGCTGCCGCCATGATATCCTCCAAGGTGGCATCCGGTCGCCCGAAAGCGATATTCTCGCGGATAGTGCCCTCGAAGAGGTTAGTCTCTTGCAGGACGATGCCGATTTGCTCACGCAGCGATTCGAGCGTCACATCGCGGATATCGTAGTTATCGACGGTAACACGGCCCTCGGTAACCTCATAAAAACGCGGGATCAGGTTGATGATAGTGGATTTGCCGGAGCCGGTCGCGCCGAGCAACGCAATCGATTGGCCGGGTTCAGCCACAAAACTGACGTCTTTGAGGACCGGATCGCCCGACTGGTAGTAGCGGAAGGTAACGTCCTCAAAAGCAACGCGCCCCTGAATAGGAGGCAGCAGTACGGCGCCGGGCTTTTCCACCACCTCGGAGCTGGTATCTATGATCTCATAGATACGTTCGGCAGAGGCCGCGGCCTGCGAGAACATCGAGAGCACAAAACCCATCATTATCACCGGGAAAAACGCCATCATCACATAGCTGGTAAAGGCGACCAACTCGCCGATGGTCAAGCTCCCGCCGATGACCTGGCTGCCGCCAATCCAGTAAACCGCCAGGGTGGCGATATTGGCCATCGTAAAGATGGAAGGGAACGAAAGCGAGAGGATACGATTGACCTCGAGGGCAACATCGTACAGCTTTTGGTTAGCCCGCTCGTAGCGGTCAGCCTCATGCTTTTCACGAGCGAAAGCCTTGACGACGCGCACCCCGGCGATGTTTTCCTGCAGGACGACATTCAGCTCAGAGAGGCGCACCTGGGTAGTCTTGAACAAGGGCTGGGAGGCGCGTACAAACAACGAAAAGATAATGCCCGTCACAGGGATAATCACCACCATCACCAGCGCCAGGCGCCAGTTGGTGGTAAAGAGCAGAATCAACGCGCCAATCATCATCAGCGCTGCGGAAATCAGTTGGATAAGTCCGGTACCAAGAAAGCGCTGCACCATCTCGACATCCGAGGTAGCACGTGTCAGCAGTTGCCCCGTTTGAGCGCGATCATGGTAACTAAAGGAGAGCGATTGGATCTTGCTGTAGAGCACGTTGCGCATATCAAAGGCGATGCCCTGAGCCGTGCGTGCCCCCAACGCCCCATTGGCAAACTGAAGAAATCCCTGGGCCGCAGCCAACCCCAGCATCACCAACGATAAGGAAATGACGACCTGCAGGTTACCCTGTCCCAAACCCTGGTCAAGGATGGTTTGCGATAGGCGCGGCACCGCCAGCGACGTAACGACATTGCCCACCATGCACACCAACGCTGCGGCTGCCAGTCGCCAGTATTTCCGCAGGTAGGATAGCGAACGCAAGAGCTGTTTCACCGTGAATCTCCTTAAGCGAAGCGGCCATCGCGGTTACCTTGGAATTGTCCTCGAGTCTGCAAGAGTTATTACGATAAACAACGAACAACGTTTCGTATATCGGGTGGATTGAGTATTCGAATTATATATTGAGCTTGTGCCTTCTGGCAAGCAGCCAAACGGTTGCAGGTTTTACAGTTTACAGCATAATGATGGTATATTCATGTGAAATTATTATCCGGAGTTCTCTGCCTTGCGGATTACCGTTGGTTATACAATACGGCGTATCGCTTCATTTACCGTGTTGCTGGTGCTTGGGCTGATGTGCAGCAACCCAACCATCGCCTTATCCCTAACGCACGACGCGGATGGCCGCGCGACTTGGGATGTGAACGGCGCCAATGCCGACCGGGCGGCGATATATGCTGCAGCCGAGTCGGCCGTCAATACAGGGCTGCTCAGCCAGTTTACCTATGCATATCCTGCGCAGCCAGCAAGCAATGACAAGCTTTGTGCCATGAATGCTCCGCGCACCCTCGCGAATCAACGATGGGCTGACTGGTCAACTAACAGCAGTGAGCTCCAGGCCATTCAGGAGTTGATCTGGGCCACCAGCAGCCAACAGGCGGCCGGGATACGGCTGGTCTATCAGGCGTTTTATAATGAATCCGCCCTCGTCGCCAGGATGGGATCATCTCTTTATGCACTATATGCTCAGGAGCGCGAAGACCAGCGGCAAGCTTATTTTGCCGCTGTCAATAAAATTTATGGCGCCGCACTGGTACCTGCCAAGCCGCCCAGCATCCTTACGCTCCTGGCAAAAGATGAGAGCACCCAGGCAAAGCTCAGCAGCGCCAGCCAGGCCGCCGAGCAGATTATTGCCCCTTTGCGGGGCGATTACGCAGTTTACTTTTACGCGCTGAACGGCGGCGGCTCCTTTGCGCTCAATGGACAGTTCGCGTTGTCCTCCGCCTCCCTGATGAAAATGCCAACATTGATTGCGCTCTACCGCGAGGCTGATGCAGGCCGTATCAACCTGGATACGGTTTACACACTGGAAGAGAGTGATATGCAGGGGGGAGCCGGCATCCTGGCGGATGAACAGCCCGGCTATGCGCTGACATACCGCGAGCTGGCCAGATTGATGGGCGAATATTCGGACAACACGGCCTACGAAATCATCACGCGAGTGCTCGGTGAATCGCTCATTCAGGAGACCATCAACTTGCTAGGGATGAGCCAAACCTCATTTGTCGAGCGGCTGACCACCGCGGAAGATATGGGCGTCCTGTTTCGCAAGCTTTACCAAGGGCAAGTCGTCTCGGATCAATCTCGTGACGAGATCCTTTCTTTTATAATCAACACGGCCTACGAGGACCGCATCTCGTTGGGCATCCCGGACGGCATCACTGTGGCTCATAAAGTGGGCACTAAGATAGGGATCCTTTCCGACGCAGGGATCGTCTTTGCACAGGATCCCTATATACTGGTAATTATGTCGCAGCGCACAGCCGCGGCTCAAGCCAGTTGGGCACTGCCGGAAATATCCCGCATCATATACGCGCAGTGGGAGCAGTAACCCACGCAGCAGGTGTTGGGAATCTCTGGCGCTGCTAACGCGTAAAGATAATTCGATAGAACCGCTGAGATGCTACTCGGCGGGATGCCGGGAGTGTTCGTAATTCAGCGGGTAAAGGAGCAGCTATATGCCAGCCATTCCTATCTGCCAGGATATTTATTGGATCGGCGTGAACGACCGTACCACGGACCTTTTTGAAGGGATGTGGCCGATCACCGAGCAGGGCGTCTCGTACAACAGCTATCTCATCCTCGATGAAAAAAAGGCGCTCATTGACCTCACCAAGAGCACCAAGGAAGAGGCGCTGGTCAGCCAGCTCTCAGGATTGGTCAACTGCTCGGAGCTCGATTATATCGTCATCAACCATATGGAGCCCGACCACACCGGCGCCGTGCGCATCCTGCGCCAATTGGCGCCACAAGCCGTCTTTTTGTGCTCCGCCAAGGCACAGGCGATGCTCGATAATTACTATGGCATCACCGAGGGCGTGCGGGTGGTGGCAGACGGCGAAAAGCTCAGCCTGGGCAAAAAGGAGTTGACCTTTTACTCGATCCCCTTTGTGCACTGGCCAGAGACGATGGCGACTTATGAATCCAGTGAGAAAATCCTTTTTCCCTGCGACGCATTCGGCGGCTATGGGGCGCTGCGCGGGGCTATTTTTGATGATGAAACCGCCGACCTGCCCCTTTACCTAAAGGAAGCGCTGCGTTATTATGTCAATATTGTTGCCCGCTTCAGCCAGCCAACCCTGAACGCTATCAAAAAGCTCAGCCCGCTGACCATTGACGTGGTGGCCCCCTCGCACGGGCTGGTGTGGCGGCGCAATCCCCAGCAAATCATTGAGCTCTATCAAAAGTGGGCCAGGCTGGCCAGCGAGCCGGCTGAGCCAGGCGTGACGCTGATTTACGGCTCGATGTACGGCAACACCGAGGCGATGATGAACGCTGTGGCGGAGGGTATCTCGCGCTGCGGAGTCCCGCTTGAGATATTCGATGCCGCGCGCACCCATGCCAGCTACATCCTGCCCTCGGTCTGGACCAAGAGCGGGGTGATGATTGGCGCACCGACGTATGAGGTATCGCTCTTTCCCCCCGTGGCTGAACAGCTCGAAGCGCTTGTAGAGAAGCGTATCATGAAGCGCAAAGCGGCCTATTTTGGCAGCTACGGTTGGAGCGGCGGCGCTCTCAAGCGGGCGCAGGAAATCGTAGAGCCGTTACAATGGGAATGGCTGGATACACTGGCCTTCCAGGGCGGTCCCAAACTGGAAGATTTCAAACGCGGCGAGGAATTCGGCTGTAAATTCGCCGAAGCGCTCAAAGCTTCCCAGTAAATCAAGAACCCCGCCGTAGATTGGCGGGGTTCTTGTGTAATAAGCAGAATACCCTTACTCGATATGCCCTAAATCGGCGCTGCGGTGCTGGGTCGCCGGGCTGATGAAACCGCTCGCCGTGACCGTGCCGCTCGAGCCAAAGATGCGCATCTTGTGGCGCACCGTCTCCTTGACGGCGTCGCGCGACTTGGTCAGGAATTTGCGCGGATCGGAGGCCTTGGTATCCGCAGCGACCGCCTGACGCAAGGCATCCATAAACGCCTGGTTGAGCATAGTAGCGACGTTAATCTTGGCGATGCCGTACTGGATAGCCTCAACCTCGCTCTCCTCTTTGACGCCGGATGAGCCGTGCAGCACCAATGGGATATCAACAACTGCCGCGATGGCCTTAAGGCGAGTCATATCAAGCGAAGCCTGAGCGGAAGTCATAGCGTGCACCGAGCCGATCGCCACGGCCAACGAATCGCAGCCGGTGCGGGCGACAAAATCGGCCGCCTGGTCGGGATTGGTCATCGCATTCTGGACTTCTTCTGCGGAAACGCCGGATTGCAGCACCTGGCCCAATTCAGCCTCCACAGGGATACCGCAGATATGGGCGATGCGCGCGACCGCCGCCGTGGTGGCGATATTCTCCTCATACGGTTTGGCATGGCCGTCGAACATCAGCGAGGTAAAACCCGCGCGCAGGCAGAGCACGTTCTGATCGAAATCGGTGCCATGGTCGAGATGCAGCACCACCGGCACGTCAGCCAGCGCAGCGGCTGTCTTGACCATTGCAGTAGCGAAATCAAGGCCGGCATAGCGGATGGCTCCCTGGCTTACCTGCAGGATAACCGGCGCACGCTCTTCAACGGCTGCATCGACGATCCCCTGGACTTGCTCCATATTGTTAGCATTGAAAGCGCCCACGGCGAACTTGCCGGCGCGAGCGGCCTGCAGCATCTCTTTACTGGTTACTAGTGGCATCGCGGAAACTCCTTTTTAAGTACATTGGTTGACTGCAAACGAAGGGATGAAAGACCAGGTAACCTATTGCGCTATCCTGGCGTTTGCGCTACACTATGCCGAAGGTGGGATTCGAACCCACAAGGAGCAACCTCCAGTGGTTTTTGAGACCACCGCGTATGCCATTCCGCCACTTCGGCTCAAGCAGGTAAAAGTATAGCTGAATAGGGCACAACGTCAAGTCAACGCTCCGCTTTTAGCATCTGCCGGTAATAACCCGCCAATTAAAGGATTCACCCGCAGCATGAACGAGGAAGAGCTCATCGCCCAGGCCATCAGCGGCAGCGTTGACGCGTTCAACCAACTCGTCGAGCTGCATCAGCAAACCGCTTATAACCTGGCCTACCGTATTCTGGGAGATCAGGAGTACGCCACCGATGCCACCCAGGAGGCGTTCATCCGCTGCTATCGTTCGCTTGAGCAGTTCCGAGGCGGCGCCTTCCGTGCCTGGCTGTTGCGTATCGTCACCAACTGCTGCTACGACCAGCTTCGCGCGCGCCGGCGCCGGCCCAATACGCCAATCGACGACATGGTTGAGGACGAAGAGCACAGCGACATCCTGCGCGACGACGCCGAGACGCCTGAAGAGCACCTCGAGCACCGCGAGCTGTATGACGCGCTTCAACTCAGCCTAGAGGTCCTCCCACCAGAGCAACGCACCATCGTTGTGCTGTCGGATATCGAAGGATTGAGCTATGAGGAGATTGCCGTCGTCACGTCGCTGGCGCTGGGGACGGTCAAGTCACGCTTGAACCGCGCACGCGGCAAGCTGCGCGATTATTTACTCGCGCACAAGGAACTATTGCCCGAGCACTTGCGTCACTGATGTGTAGCAGTGATATATCTAGTTTCTATGTATCATATTTATCGCGGAGTTGATAGGAATGGCTTTTAGAGGCGCCGACCACCGCTTCGCACAAGAGAACCTGTCGGCATATATCGACGGCAGGCTTGAACCGCGCGAGCACGCTCGGTTAACACGCCATATAGCGGCCTGCAGCATATGTAGTGCCGATTTAGAGACGCTGCGGCAAACGAAGGCTCTGCTGGGGCAAATGCCCCGCATGGCAGCCCCTCGCTCCTTTGCGCTGCCGGCCAGTGCGCAATCTGAGCGTGCTCGTTACCAGCGCCTGAATCGCACCTACAAGCTGCTGCGCGGCGCCAGCACTGTGGCCGCCGTCCTGCTGGTGGTGCTGCTTGCCGGAGGCACCGTGCTTGGTTTCCTTGGCGCCGGAGGAGCGCGCAGCACCAACCTCCAGCCATTGACGTATAGCGCTGCGCCAGCCGATACGGCGGATCATCAGGCTGGGGGGGATATGGTTCCTGCAGCGACTGCTGTTGGGGCATACCCAGCGCAAATCGAAGACACACAACAGCCCCCTGCGACCACTATTGCGGCGTACCCGCTGCAAGCTGAAGGCGCAGGGGCGGCTGCTGGGCAGCCGGCGAGCGGTACCGAAAGCCAGGCTACCGGCGAGCCCTCGGCCAAATTCGGGGCGCAGCTTGAGGGCACCCCTTCCGCCGACGAGCTGGATTCGACGCGAACGCTAGTTATGGGCGAACCCAGCCCGACACCAGAACAGCCGGCTGAACCGAGCCAGGACACCGCCGCTGCTGCGCCAGAACAGGCATACCCTGAGGCCATCCAATCGGCTGAGGCAGTCAACAAGTCAGTAGCCGGGGCCGCACCAGAGGCAGAAGCCGGAGCTGCGCCCGAGCCAACTGCGGACACGGCGATCGCGCTGGTGGGCAATGGCGAGCCAACCGCTGCATCCGCCCAACTTTCTGTGCCAGGCGAGGCAGCCTCGCCGAACGGTGCATCTGGCGCAGCAGTGGAGCCGCATGTCAGTGAGCCGTATACGGCGGCCTTGCACACTGCTGCCATCGCGCTGGGCGCTGCACTGGCGCTGCTGTTGGGCGCGTTGGCCTGGATTGGTTACCGCCGCAAGCACTAGGAGCGATTGCAGGGCTCAGTATGCCTTCCGAGCCCTGTTTTTTATGTCTATTTGGCATCAACAAACCAGCAGGGTATAATGGATATTCGTAAATTCGCATGGAGAGTAAGGTGACCGCACGACCGAAGGCCTTTGATGACAGCTTGACCAAGACCCGGCGCTCGTTCTTTGGGCGAATTGCCGGGCTGTTTCGCCAGGAGAAGATAACCGAGGAGACCTGGGACGAACTCGAGATGCTGCTCCTGCAGGCGGATGTCGGCACCAAAACGACCATTCGCGTCATGGATGCGCTGCGCCAGCAAGTCAAAGCCAACACCCCTCCCGAGCAGGCGCAGGAGATGCTCAAAGCCGAACTGCTGGCGATCCTCAAACCAGTGCAGCGTGCATATCTGCCCGGTTCGAGGCTGCTGCACGTCATTTTTGTGGTGGGCGTAAACGGTTCCGGCAAGACAACATCGATCGCCAAGCTGGCCAAGTACCACAAGAGCCGCGGTCAAACGGTGCTGCTGGCTGCAGCGGATACATTTCGCGCTGCCGCCATCGATCAGATCAAAATCTGGGGCGAGCGTGTCGGTGTGGATGTAGTCGCCCACCAGCCGGGGGCTGACCCGGGCGCGGTAGTTTACGACGCGATAGGCGCTGCACAGGCTCGGCATGCCGATGTATTGATTATAGATACGGCAGGACGCCTGCAAACTAAGTACAACTTGATGCAGGAACTGCGTAAACTGCGGGGTGTGGCTCAGAAGCAGGTGCACCTGGCGCCGCACGAAACGCTGCTGGTGCTTGATGCAACCACCGGCCAAAACGGGCTCAGCCAGGCCAAGGCTTTTGCTGAAGCCGTGCAGGTGACGGGCGTGGTGCTGGCCAAGCTGGATAGTTCATCCAAAGGCGGGATTGTGTTTGCGATTGCCGATGAATACAAACTGCCCGTGCTCTTTGTGGCTACCGGCGAAAAGCTGGACGATTGGGCAGAGTTCGACCCCCAAGCTTTTGTCGATAGCCTGTTTGAAAATCGCGAGTAATAATAAGATATATCAAATCGAGGGGAATCTGTATGGAAGAGCTGGAACTCAAATTGAAAGCGATGCAGAGCGAGCTACACGATTTGGCGCACCGTCTTTGACATCGCCGGCAAACAGATCCAGGCTAATGAACTCCACGAGAAATCGGCCGCTGAAGGCTTTTGGAACAAGCCCGAGGAGGCGCAAACCCTGATGCAGCAATTGGCTGCCCTGCAAAACGAGGCACAAGAGTGGCAGCAGGCTATCCGCCAGGCCGATGAACTGGTAGATTTATATACGATGGCCAGCGCTGAGAATGATTCCGCCGTGCTGCAGGATATAGAGGCTGAATCCGTCGCGCTGGAACGTAAACTGAGCGAGCTGCGCTTACGCACCTTGTTATCCGGCCCGCATGACGCCTGCGATGCGATTATGACCATCTACTCTGGCGCTGGCGGAACCGAATCACAGGACTGGGCTTCGATTTTGATGCGCATGTATATGCGTTGGGCAGAGCGACGCGGATTCAGCGCCGATATCATCGAGTTGACCGAAGGCGACGAGGCGGGGATCAAGGAAGCGACATTGGAAATCAAAGGGGATTATGTTTACGGCAGTCTGCGCTCCGAGCGCGGCGTCCACCGCCTGGTGCGCATCTCGCCTTTCGATAACGCACGCCGCCGGCATACCTCCTTTGCGCTTGTGGATGTAGTGCCCGATGTCGGTACCGAAATCAATATCGAGATCAATCCGGATGATCTCCGCATGGACGTGTTTCATGCCTCCGGCCACGGTGGGCAAAACGTACAGAAAAACTCGACCGCTGTACGCATAACCCACCTGCCCACCAGCATCGTTGTTACCTGCCAGAACGAACGTTCGCAACTGCAGAACCGCGAGCGCGCGCTGGCAGTACTCAAATCACGCTTGTACAACCTGGAGCTTGTCAAGCAGGAAGAAGAACATGCCAAGCTGCGTGGCGAACACATATCTCCCGGTTGGGGCAACCAGATTCGCTCCTATGTGCTGCAGCCCTACCGCATGGTCAAAGATCTGCGCACGGATTGGGAGACCGGCAATACCGCCGCGGTCTTGGATGGCGACCTTGACGGGTTAATTGAGTCGTATTTACAATATATGGTCGGGAAGGACTAATAGCCAGGTCATCATTGTAACCGTTAGGGAGTTGTATGCTTAACGCTGATGGGAAAATCGATTTCACCGAAGAACTGCTCGATATTATCGAGGGCTTGCTCCAGGAGTATGAGCGGGCTAAGGGGCCTCTCGATAGCGACCTGAAGCGCGGACTGGCAGTGTCCTTTGTCTTGGGAACACTGCACTGCAATATCGATGCCATCTGGGACGAATTAGCTCAAGCGCCGCATTTCGCGGCTCAGCATCCCAAGATTATGTTTGAAGACTGCGAGGGGAAGACGCCGCCTATCCGCCAGGAAGACCGAGAGCGTATTCGTAATTTACTTACCCGTTACGGCTGGATCAAGGAATGAACACGAATTAGCGCGGCGTGTTACCCGCGCTAAATATTTTATAAAGGGACAGCACGTTATTCATGTGGATGCGGCTGACCATGCCATCCAATGGAATACGCGAGAGCCCGCAGGACTCGATATCGATCTCACGCAGGCGCTGAGTGGGCTCATGGTTTTCGACGATTTCCCGCACGCGCTGCACCACCGTATTCAAGTAGCAGATATTGGCTTCGATGGCCTCGTCCACCTCGCCGCGCAGCAACACGTCGCCATGCCCCTGGACGATAAAGTTTGGTCTAAGCTCCTGGATATAGCGCAACGAAGCCGTCAGGCGAATGTAATCTCCACGTACGATGTGCGGGATGGGCATCATCGTATCGCCGGCAATCACCACCCGGTCATCCACCGCAAAGGCGATGATGCCGTCCGCAGTATGGCCCGGGGTATGGATAAGCCGCAAGTGGCGCAGCCCCATATGCAACTGCATTTCCTCGCTAAATGTGATCTGCGGCAAGCGCAGCTCCACATCCGCCAGGTTTTGGTTATCGCGTTTGGCGCGTTCCAGCAGAGCTTGGCCGGACTGGCTGAGAACTTCACGGCACAAATCGTGCGCAATGACCTCGGCGCCCTCAAAAAGATACGAGCCGTAGATGTGGTCGGCATGGCAGTGTGTGTTCACCACGTAGCGCGTTCCGTGCGGCCCTAGTTTTGATTCTACAAAAGCCAGTATCTGTCGGCTCTCCACAGGATATGGGAGGGTGTCGATTACTACCGCGCCCTGGCTCGTTAGAATGACAGCCGCGGTCACCTGCGCATAAATCTCGCTTATCATGATATAGATATCTTCAGCGACGCGGTCGAGACGCATTCGTAATTCCTTTGCCTAGACTAGGTATTAGCATAACATATAGATAATTGACCGTCAAACTTAACTTCTGAGGAGGCTGCCATGCTGCTGGAAAACCTGCGGCAGAATTATTCAACTCTAAGTAAGAGCCACCAGAGGCTGGCCGACTACCTAGCAGATAACTACCGGCAGGTAGCCTTTATGACTTCCTCGCAACTGGCACAAGAAGTCCATGTAAACGGTGCAACCGTCACCCGCTTTGCCCAAAGATTGGGCTACCTCGGTTACCCCGAGCTGACGGCGGACTTGCGCTCGCTGGTGCAGCGAGAACTCGCCCCGGAGAGTTCGGTGGAAGCATCGCAGCAGCCTGCAATAGGCCTTGCCTTGCGTAATATCGCAGATAACCTTGGCCGCACAAGCCTGCAGCTCGATGCACTTGCCGCGCAACAAGCCCAGGAATTGTTGGCCGGCGCCTCGCGCATAATCGTGTTAGCACAGGGAAGCGCCGTGCATCCCGCCAGCTTGTTGACTGCGCTCTTGCAGATACATGGGCAAAAGGTCTGCATACCATCCGGCGACCCTTACGCGCTGGCTGCCGCTGTGGCTGAGGCTTCACCAGGAATGCTCGTTATTGGGTTAGCCTTTTTGGGTGAAAGCCAGGAAGTGGCTGCCGCGCTGCGCTACGCCAATCAACAAAACATCGATACATTGGCAATTGCCAGCTCGCCAACCAATTCCGTTGTGCAGGCGGCGCGCCTAGCATTAAGCTGGTTGGCGGACGAATCCAATCCCGCGCTGACCATCATTCAGGCGGTCAATATATTAGCCGCACTCGTACAGGGCGCGCGCTTCAGGGATATTAATCATGATATCGAACAGCGTAACATCGGCGCCCTCGATGCGGTGCTTGCACGCAGGCGCCGTATAAACTAAAAACCGCAGAGCAAACCCGCGGTTTCATATGTAACTCCCGCCTTGCCGTGTGCTGGGTGTCTTGAACCTGCTTGCGCAGGTGGGTGCCTTCCGGTGCCCAAGCGCCTCGGAGAGGACAACATGGACACGTATGGATTGCGGCTCCCTAGACAGATTTGTTGGCTCAAAACAAAGGCATCACGCACAACGCAGGAGTTACACATTCAGTCTATACGATAAATCTCAGCCTGACAAATCTCTGTTCGTGGCAAGCTCTCAATCGAGCCTGATATGCAGCTCTTTGAGCTGATGCGGCGTCACTTCCGAAGGTGCGTCGGTCATCAAGTCAACAGCGCTCTGTGACTTGGGGAAGGCTATCACCTCACGGATATTGGGCTCATCAGCCAGGAGCATCACCAGGCGATCGATGCCGGGCGCGATACCGCCATGAGGCGGAGCGCCGTATTCAAAAGCCTCGAGCATATGGCCAAAACGCGCCTTGGTCTCTTCCTCGCTGTAGCCCAGCACAGCAAATATGCGCTGCTGGATATCGCGGCGGTGAATACGGATGCTGCCTGAAGCCAGCTCGTAGCCGTTACAGACCAGGTCGTAGGCATCGGAATAGACCCGCGCCGGATCGCTTTCCAAATAGGGCAGGTCGTCAACCTTGGGCATCGTAAAGGGATGATGGGCTGCGTCCCAGCGTTTTTCCTCAGCGCTCCACTCGAACATCGGAAAGTCCACCACGTAGCCAAAAGCCATCAAATCGGCGGGGGCCAGCTTGAGTCGGTCGCGGAAGAGCAGGCGCAAAGCTCCCAAAGCCTTGCTGGCTGCCGTTGCTTGATCGGCCGCGACGCACACCAGGTCGCCAGTTTTTGCCCCCATCTTGTCCGCCACTGCAGCCAACTCGCCCTCGCTGAGGAACTTGACCGCCGGGCCTTTGACGCCTTCCGCCGTATAGGCCAGGGTAGCCAAGCCAGCGGCGCCCTGATCCCGCGCTAGTTCGGCCAGTTCGTCCAACTCGCGCCGGGTATAGGCAGCGCAGCCGGGCGCACAGATCGCCTTGATTTGCCCACCGCTGGCAGCGGTCTGTTTGAACACCTTAAATTCGCTGGCGCCTAGTAACGGCGTCAGGTCTTCAATCAGCATGCCAAAACGCAAGTCGGGCTTGTCGCTGCCGTAGCGCGCCAACGCTTCCGAGTAGCTCATCCGTGGGAAGGGGCTGATGACGCGTTTTTGCGGCGTAACCGCCGGGATCATCGCCGTAAACAAGCCCTCAACCAGGGCCAGGATGTCGTCACGCGAGGCAAAGGCCATCTCCAAGTCGAGTTGAGTAAATTCGGGCTGGCGGTCGCCGCGCTGGTCTTCATCGCGGAAACAGCGCGCGATCTGGTAATAGCGCTCGTACCCGGATACCATCAGCAGTTGTTTGAGCTGCTGCGGGCTCTGCGGGAGGGCATAGAACTTACCAGCATGGACTCGCGAGGGCACAATATAGTCGCGCGCACCCTCGGGCGTGCTTTTGAACAGGATTGGCGTCTCTATCTCGAGAAATCCCCTGGCCGACAGATATTCGCGGATAAAGTGCACTACCTCATGGCGCAAAATGAGGTTGTGCTGCATGCGTTCGCGCCGTAAGTCAAGGTAACGGTAGCGCAGCCGCAGGGCTTCATCGGGCTCAGTGTCCTCGTTGATAGCAAACACCGGTTGTTTGGCTTCATTCAGGATGGTCAGCTCCTGGGCAACCACTTCGATTGCGCCGGTAGCGAGCTTGGGGTTCGCCTGCCCCTCCGGGCGAAGGCGCACGACGCCCGTTACCTGGATGACGTATTCGCTGCGCAGCCTGCCGGCCAGTTCGTGCGCCTGGGAATCCTTATCCGGATTAAAGACTACCTGTGTCAGACCCCAGCGGTCGCGTAAATCCACAAAGATGATATTGCCGTGATCGCGGCGACGGTGTACCCAACCGGCCAGGCTCACCCTAGCGCCGGCATGTTCCGCCCGCAGCTCGCCACAGGTATGTGTCTTTAGCATGTTGCTGTTCCTCCCTGAAAGAGGTGGAAATAGACTAGAAAACTCATTATATGCGCTGTAACAGCGCAGCCAAAACGCACTTGCGGACGCTGACACCCTATACTAGAATGCAGCCAGTGCAGCCGTGTGGAGCCATTCAACTATGCCTCAACCAGATGAACACCCTAGGCCGAACATCGTCTTTATCTTTGCCGACCAATTGCGCGCCTCTGCGGTTGGGTATATGGGCAACCATGAAGTGCACACGCCGGCGCTGGACCGCCTGGCCGCTCAAGGGGTAGTGTTCAGTTCGGCGGTGTGCGGGTGCCCGGTATGCACACCCTATCGCGCCTGCATGCTGACTGGGCGTTACCCGCTGACGCATGGCGTGTTTGTCAACGATGTGCGGCTGCCCGAGGAGGAGCTGACCTTTGGGGAACTCTATTCCGCCGCCGGCTATGACACCGCCTACATCGGCAAGTGGCATCTGGACGGCCCCCAGCGCTCCGCGTTTACCCCACCAGGCCCACGCCGGCATGGCTTTAGCTATTGGGCGGTGGGTAATTGCACGCACGATTATTTCCACTCGCTTTATTACCGCGATGACCCCGAGCCGCGCTACTGGCAGGGGTATGACGCCCACGCCCAGGCGCGCCTGGCCTGTGAATATATCACGCAGCATGGCCAACGGAACCCTTACTGCTTATTCCTCTCGTGGGGACCGCCGCACAACCCCTACGAGTGGACGCCGCAAGAATATTTGCGCAGGTACCCGCCGGACGATATCCGGGTGCCGCCCAATGTGCCTCAGGCGGATAAAGAGGCCCTGGCGGGCTATTATGCCCATATCACGGCGCTGGATGACGCGCTGGGTTGGATTTTGGAGGCCGTTCGTACCTCCGGCCAGGAGGACGATACCATCGTGGTCTTCACCTCCGACCACGGCGATATGCTGGGCTCGCACGGGCTGTGGCGCAAACAGTGGCCATGGGACGATTGCATGCTGGTGCCATTGGTGGTGCGTTACCCGGCCGGCCAGCGCCCGGCATGCTGGGTGGATGTGCCATTCAACGCGGTGGACTTGCTGCCCACCCTCTTGAACTTGTGTGGGCTGTCCATCCCGGGCACCGTCGAAGGCTCCAACCTGGCGCACCTGGTGAGGGGGCAGCCAGGTGAAGCTCCCCGTTCAGCCTTGATGCAAATTATCTCGCCCTTTTGCGAATCGATTGAACCCGAATGGCGCGCCGTGCGCACATCACGATACACGTATGCCCGCAACCTTGCCGGGTCGTGGCTTCTTTATGACAACCTGACCGACCCTTACCAGATACGTAATCTGGTCGCAGGCCGTAAGTATGCCGGGTTGTGTTCCGAGCTGGAGCACGAGCTGCGGATATGGCTCGCGCGCACCCACGACGAATTCCTGCCCGCAGCGGTTTACCGCGAGCGTTATGGTATTACTGATGTTGATGAGCGCTTTGCGGTGCCGATTACGATGTAAGGAGGGATACGAGCATGCGATACGGCGACCTGACCTATCTGGAGATCAAAGAATTAATCCAGGCCGGAGCGGTGGCGCTGGTGCCTACCGGATGCACCGAACAGCAAGGTCCGCACCTACCCGTCGATAACGACACCTATTGGATTACCCAGGTAGCTGAAGGCATCTCCCTGGCTGCTCAGGAACTGGACGGCATCCTTTCGCTCGTGCTCCCTACGCTGCCTTTTGGCCCCACTCCTGAACATCGCAACTATGGCAGCGGTTTCATTGATTTACCGCAGGAACTGCATCAGCAAGTGATATACGCTGTATTATGCTCACTGGCCGACCAGGGTTTCCGGCTTATCCTACTGCTGCTTGGCTGCGGACAGCATCAGCTCAAGCCCACGGTAGAGCGCTTCAACGCCGCATATACCGAGCGTGCATTCGCCCAGATTGCCACACTACCCTTGTTCGATATCTGGTGCCGCTGCGCGGACCCGACAATCCCGGAAGGCCATGCCGACAGCTTTACCACCTCCATCTCACTTTTTTTACGCTACGAAAGCGTGCGCCGGGAGCTCATCCGCAACCCGCATATGACGGAGGTTGATTGGAATGACCCTGACCTCGACTTTTCGCGTTATTCCAGCACCGGCGTGATTGGCGACCCTACCCACGCCTCTGCCGAACTGGGCGCCCGCCTGTGGGCGCAGGTTGTTTCCGCCGGCGTGGATGAGCTGGCCGATTTCATCCAGGAAAAACAGCCGGCTGCCTTGCTGCCCGAATACGAATAAAAACAACGCCTGAGTATCCCTCAGGCGTTGCTGATAAAGCTAGTATAATTCGCCCTTTTTCAGCCCAGAGCTTGCCTGGCGGGCAGTGCCAACCACCGCCAGTTCGTCCTGCGCCTGCTTGGTCATAAAGCGTACATCGTTGGCGCATGCCAGAAACTGGAATCCCTGGGCGATGCGTATCCTCACCTCAGCGCCGTCATTGCAGTGCTTGCCCACCGGCGTGCCCACTCTTTTCCCGGTCGCCAGCACCTGCTGTAGCATGGCCTCATGCTCGGTTCCAGGGCCGACCTCGGCAAGCGAGATGCCCATGGAGAGCGCCAGGTCCACCGGGCCGATAAAGCAGGCATCCACACCTTCCACCGAGAGGATGGCCTCGGCATTCCTGACGGCCTCGACGGTCTCGATCATCACTACGCAGAGCATGTTGTCATCCGACCAGGTTTTCCAATCGCCATCCACATACGGGCGCAGCCGGCTGCCGCCGTAACTGCGCTGCCCGCCGGGCGAATAGCGCATATTGCTGACGGCCTGCACCGCGTCAGCCTCGGTGTTTATCATCGGGATAATCAGGCCCATCGCGCCGGCATCCAGGGTACGCTGAATCCACACCGGCTCGTTCCAGGGGATGCGCGCCATCGGCACGCCGCCCCCGAGTTGGATAGCGCGGAAGCAGTTTACCGTCGTATCCCAACTGACGGGGCTGTGCTGAATATCCACCGCTATCCAATCAAAGCCCAGCGGCGCCATCGCTTCAGCTACCACCGGCGAGCAAAAGGTAAGCCAACCGCCGACGGTCGCCTGGCCGGCAGCCATCGCCACCTTGACAGGGTTGCTTTCTATTTTCCGTGTTCCGATTCCGGCCATTGTCGCCCTCCTACCTTCGTTACCAACTATTATAATGTACTCGCTCCGCGTTATATTGCGTGCGCGGCTCCTTCTCCTCGCCCGGATAGCCGATGCAGACAAAAGCAAAGGGGACGATATGCATCGGGATATTGAGCAGACGTCGGGTAACCTCGACACGCTCCGAATTGGGATACACGCCGCACCACACCGCGCCAAGGCCTAGGGCCGTCACCGCTAAAAGCAGGTTTTCGGTGGACGCTGCCAAGTCCTGAATCCAGTAATCGTTCAGGCCTGGGATGCTCGCGCCAGGTTCACCGCAAGGTATGATGACCAGCGCTGCATCGGCGGCCATCTTCGCATAAGGATGCGCCAGCGCCAGCTTGATACGGGTATCGGGATCCTTGATAACGATATAATGCCAGGGCTGGCGATTACCGGCGTTAGCCGAAGCCATCGCCGCCTTGAGGAGCAATTCGATTTGCGCGTCAGCGATGGCGCCAGGCGTGAACTCACGAACCGAACGCCGCGCAAAGAGATTATCTATTTTGAGCACTTCCATGCTTATCCACCTGCATTGCGTTTCTTTGGCGAGTATAATGGCGCGGTAGAGAACCGTCAACAGCGAGGTGTCAACGATGGAAGGGTGTCTGGCTTGCGATCTGAGCGAGGGGCGGCGCGAATTGCCCGGCGGAACGGTATATTCAGGCGGCTATTGGCTGGTTGAGCCCTGCGTGGGGCCGCTGTCTGTGGGAACGCTCATCGTCAAGCCGCGCCGGCATATCACGCATATCTGGGAGTTGAATGCAGAAGAGGCTGCGGAGCTGGGGCCGCTGCTCGTGCGGGTCAGCGCTGTTATCAACGAGTTGACCCAACCCGACCAGGTATACGCCTGCCTGTGGTCGCACGCCGACTGGGAGCCGGGGCATATCCATTTCGTGCTCCAGCCAGTATGGAAAGAGCAACAGACTGAGCATCCCCTGCCCGGGCCGATGCTGCAGGTGGAAATGTTTCGCGCCAACCAGGCGCCCGAGCGGGCGCTGGCGGAAGACTTTGCTGAGCGGGCACGTGCATTAATGCATCAAGGCTGAACCGGCTCCAGCTCGAGCGCGGCGACCCCAAGGGCTTCTTTCGCGGGCGGGTAGATGGCGCGCAGCTCATCTGGCAGCTCATCCGCCGCCAGATCCGGCGCGATGCGAGCGGAATCCTCGTGCGCCAGCAGTTCGCCAAAATTGGCATAGATAGTGATACGGCGCAGGCGGTAAAGGTAGCGGTCATTCAAACGCAGCAGTTGGCCCTCTTGTAGTTTGCGGATATTGCTGTAGCCCACGCGCACCTCTACCGTTTTGCTGCCGGCTAGAATCTGCTGCAGCGGTTCGTCCTTAATCCAGAGCACCTTAACCTGGGTCGTTTCCACCATATATCCTTACGCATAACCCGGGTCAGCTCCCATGATAGCACGAAAGCTGACCCATGGCGTAAACGCGGAATTACTGGCCCTGAGCGGCCTTCCACGCTGTAGAATCGGGTATAAACAGAGATTGCCCGTACTCTTCCATACCGAACTCGGAGATTTTCTGCTGGACAGGAACCGAGATAATCCACTCTAGGAATTTAGTCGCCATGTCCGCTTGGATACCAGAGTTCTTTTCCGGATTGACTGTGATAACGCCGTAGGGATTTAGCAAGGCCTTATCACCCTCGACGAGGACCACCAGGTCAAGGCCGGACTTCACACGCGTCAGGTAGGTAGCGCGGTCGGAGAGGGTGTAGGCTTGCTTTTCCTGAGCCATGGTCAAGAGGTCGCCCATGCCCAGGCCGGCGGAAACATACCAATCACCGGTTGGCGTGATCTCGGCGGAGGCCCAGATAGAGAGCTCCTTGGTATGCGTGCCGGATTTATCGCCACGTGAGAGGAACTCGGTCTGCGTTTCGGCGAGCTTCTTGAACGCGTCAACCGCAGTCATCCCTTTGATGCCCGCTGGGTCGTCGGCAGGACCGATGATGACAAAGTCGTTGTACATCACGTCCTCGCGGCGTGTGCCATTGCCAGCTTCCATAAAGGCATCCTCAGCCTTGCGCGAGTGCACCAGCAACACGTCGGCATCGCCGCGTTCGCCGATTTTCATCGCCTCGCCGGAGCCAACGGAAACGACGTCGACTTTAACGCCATACTCTTCCTCAAACATCGGCAGCAGGTAATCGAGTAACCCCGAATCATACGTGCTGGTGGTGGTCGCCAAAATCAGGCGGCCGGCTGTATGCTGGAACTGCGCCGTCGGAACCTCAGTGGCGGCGGCTGCCTCCGTAGGAGCTTCGGTAGCCTTCGGGGCTTCGGTAGCCTTAGGAGCTTCAGTAGCCTTGGGCGCCTCGGTGGCTTGCGGAGCTTCAGTGGCCTTGGGCGCCTCGGTAGCTGCCGGGGCAGCGCAAGCTGTCATGCCGACAACCATCAGCAGGACGCAAATGCACGAAACAAAACGCTTGAACATGGGACATCTCCTTTTAAATACTTTTATTGAGCCAAATCGGCTTAATAAACCATATCGCCGCGCACAAAAGCGGCCGTGCGCGGATCAGCCGGCGCAGTAAAGAACACGTCGCTCGGCGAAACCTCGACCAGACGCCCATCGAGCAACAGTGCCGTGCGCTGCGCCAAACGGTGCGCCTGAAAGATGTTGTGAGTCACCAGGACGATGGTCTTGGATTGTTCCGCGTTCATTTTGCGCACCGCTGTTTCGATCAGGTTGACGTTATATGGGTCAAGATTGGCGGTGGGCTCGTCCAGGAGCAGCACCTCAGTATCGAGCACCATGGCGCGCGCCAAGCTGACACGCTGCGCTTCACCGCCCGAGAGCACACGCGTGTTTTGGCGCGCTAAATGGCTCAGTCCGAGCTGTTCCATCGCTGACGCCACCTTGCCGTTTGATTTATCACCGCGCAGCCGCAGCCCGTAAGCGATATTGGCCTGCACTGAGCGATTCAAGAGCAGCGGCCGTTGAAAGACCATCGTCAGACGGCGGCGCAGCTCCAGGTCGGCCTGAGCGCTGCCGTTGGCCACCTCGCGCCCAAAGAACTGCAGCGAACCTGAGGTGGGAGCTTCCAGCAGACCCAACAGACGCAGTAAGGTGCTCTTGCCGGCTCCGCTGGGGCCTACCAATGCCAGGATTTCACCGCGGTAAACGGTAAGCGAATCGAGAGCCACCACTGTGCGGGAGTCGTAGCGTTTGACCAGTGTATTGAGCTGATAAACGGATTCGCTCATTGGTCCAGAGCCTTTCCCTGCAGGCGCAGCATAGCCACGTTGACGATAAACGATATGGTCAGGAGGATGATGCCCAGCGCCATAGCCATGGAAAAGTCGCCTTTACGCGTCTCCAGCACGATGGCGGTCGTCAGTGTGCGTGTCGCGTTCTCAATATTGCCGCCCACCATCATCACTGCGCCCACCTCGGAGATAATCGAGCCAAAACCGGCGATAATGGAGATCAGCACGCCTACGCGCGCCTCCACGAGCATAGTCCATAGGGCTTGACGGGGTGTAGCGCCCAAGGCATGAAGCTGCAGCCTGAGTTGGCTATCCAGGCTTAACACTGCGGACATCGTAAACCCAGCAACCAGCGGAAAGGAAATAATGATCTGCGCTACAACCATCGCACCGGTAGTATAAAGATGCGGGATGAACGACCAGCCCAACTGCCCAAGTGGGCCGGCGCGCGACAGCATCAGATAGACAAAGAGGCCTACCACCACCGGCGGGAAACCCATTCCTGTGTAAAGCAGTGCGATAACCAGGCGCTTGCCGATAAAACGCTTGAGCCCGAGAAAGATGCCCAGTGGGATACCGATTAATGTGCTGATAAGCAGGGAAATACCCGTTACCCGCAGCGAAACCAGAATGATATTGGTCAAAGCGCTGTCGCCTGTAAAAATCAGGACAATCGAATCGAGCAGCCCTTTTAACAATGTAATCCTCGCTAGGAAAATTAATCGGCCGATGCCATCCATACACAGGAGAGCATCGGCCGATATCGGTCGGTGTTGCTCTCTCCTTTCCAAATATGGGAGGCGGGCGCGTTTCCGCGCACACCCTCGACCGCCCCGTATTGAGGGCGGTACCGATCACCTGCCATCACCGTGACTGAGACAAGGTGATTCGGAGAGCGAACTATTCAGCTATTGGCTGGTCAGGATAACCAAGCACCTCCAGAGTATCCCCGGTACACACTGCGCCGGGTTCCAGTATCTTGACGAAAATCCCTTCGCGCGGCATCACACAGTCGCCTGCTGCGTAATAGATAGCGCAGTGGTCATGACAGATTTTACCAATCTGTGTGACTTCTGCCAAGGCGCTGCCCAGGCGCATCCGCGTTCCCACCGGCAAGGTGTAAAGCTCGATGCCGCTGGTGGTAATATTCTCTGCAAAGCTGCCGGCGTGCACGTTCAGCCCTTTGGCGCGCATCTTGTCGATGCTCTCCTGCGCCAGCAGGCTCACCTGACGATGCCAATCGCCGGCATGCGCATCGCCAACAATGCCCCAATCGACGCGCAGCTCAGCGGCGCCGATGTCATGCTTGGGCACGCCTTTTTTATCGCTGACGCAGACGGCCTCAACCTTACCCTTCGGATTCACTTGGCTCCTGCTCCAGGTTAATTTCGCCGCTCTTGCCGCCGCTTTTACGCAGCAAACGGATATTACTCAACTGCATGCCGCGGTCAACCGCCTTGCACATATCGTAAATGGTCAGGGCGGCCACCGAGACGGCCGTCAGCGCCTCCATTTCCACGCCAGTAACGCCGATGCAACGCACCTGGGCGCGGATACTCACCGTTGAGCGCTGCTGATCATAGGTAAAATCCAGCGCTACATGCGCAAGCTGCAGCGGATGGCAGAGCGGAATGAGCTCCGATGTGCGCTTGGCCGCCATGATACCAGCGATACGCGCGGCGGCAATCACATCGCCTTTGGGCAGGCCGCCATTTTGTATGAGCGCCAGTGTCTCGGGCAGCATTTCCACCTCGCCTGCGGCGCATGCCTCGCGCAGCGTTGCCTGCTTGGCGGAAACATCCACCATCCTGGCATTGCCAGCGGCATCCAGATGACTGAGCGCCATAGCTTAGCCTCCTGTTCGCGACATAACGCGCCCAGCGGGGGCCGGTTCATGCCTAAAATGGCGGCCCTCAGGCTTGGCGCTCACCACCTGGCGAATCAAGGCCGCCAGCTCTGTATCGCTTGCTCCGCTGCGCAGCGCACCGCGCAGGTCGTATTCCTGCACTGAAAACAAACAGGGCATCAGGCGGCCGTCAGCGCTCAAACGCAGGCGGTTGCACTCCGGACAAAAGTGCCGGCTGAGCGCGTCGATAAAACCGATAGTGCCAATAGCGCCCGGAATACGCCAATAACGCGCGGGACCGCTGCCGTAGACTGTATCCGGTTGCAGCGGACCGCAGGAAGCTTCAATTACACGCTGCATTTCTACGGCCGAGATGAACTGCTTGCGGTCATATACGGCACTCTCGCCAATCGGCATGCGCTCGATGAAGCGCACATGCCAATTTTCTGTTAGCGTGCGCCGCGCAAAGTCGAGTAGCTCATCGTCGTTCATCCCGCGCGCCACCACCACATTGATTTTTACTGGATTCAGGCCGGCTTGGAGCGCTGCCTGAATCCCCGATAAGGCTTGAGCAAGCTCACCCCCGCGAGTGATTTCACGATACCGCAGTGCGTTCAGCGAATCGAGGCTGACGTTGACGCGTCCGAGCCCGGCTGCAGCTAGTTGGGCTGCATGCTGCGCCAACAACGTGCCGTTGCTAGTGAGTGAGATATCCTCAATTCCAGGGATAGCAGCAATCAATTCCACCAGGCTGGCGAGCCCCTTACGCGCCAACGGCTCACCGCCCGTCAGACGCACTCTGGTGATGCCTAACTCGGCAGCGATGCGCACTAGCCGTGCGATCTCCTCATAGCGCAGGATGTCCTCGTGAGCGATAAGCGGGATACCTTCCGCCGGCATGCAATATCGGCAGCGCAGGTTACAGCGATCCGTTACCGAAACACGCAGGTAACGGATCTCACGCGAATAGGAATCCAGCAGGGGGCTGCTCACATTTCCTCCCGAATCTCCGGTATGGTGAGCATGACAGCCAGCACCTCCGAGCCGGCCGGAGCATCTCCCGTGCCGGCAGGTAACATCACCAGGGCATTGGCGCCAACCATCGATTTCAGCCTACCCGATCCCTGGGCGCCGGTGGTGTAGGCGAGTCGGCGGTCTGATGTAAGATAGACAATCACACGCTGAAACTCGGTACGTTCCGGGTCATGATGCAGAGTTTGCGCCAAGCGCACCTTGACCTGCGGGCGCCAGAGCAGCTTGTGCCCGCCGAGAATACGTAGCGCTGGGCGTACGAACTGCTCAAAGCAAACCAGTGATGAAACCGGAAAACCGGGCAGGCCGAAGAAAGGTTTATTACCGACCATAGCGTAAGTAAGTGGTTTGCCGGGTTTAATGGCCGCGCGACCGACCAGGATACGGCCGATACGCGATATAATCGGCTTGATATAGTCATGGGTACCCATCGAGACGCCGCCGGAGGTAACGACCATATCTGCCTTGGCAAAGCCGGTGCGAATAGCCTGTTCCAAAGCAGCCAAGTTATCGCCAACAGGGTCCGGCCTGGAGAGCGCCTCACATCCGATGCTCCGTACGGCTGCTAGTAAAGCCAGGTTATTGGCATCGCGTATCTGGCCTGGCTTGAGCGGCGCCCCGACGCGCACCAACTCGTCGCCGGTAGTAATCAAGAACACCCGTGGGCGGGGATGAACCAGAACTTCGGCGTAATTTAAGGATGCCAACAAGCCGATTTCCGGCGGGCCAATCTCTATACCTTTTTTCAGTGCAACTTCGCCCTGCCTGATATCCTGCCCCACGGGGCGCACATTAGCGCCTGGATCGACCTGTCCCTGAGGATGCATCGTGCCGTCAACCTCGCTCGCCTTTTCAAAGGGAATCACTGCATCGGCGCCCTCCGGCAGTGCTCCGCCCGTCATGATGCGCACAGCTACACCGGCCTTAACCTGAAACTCACGCTGAGGGCCGGCCTCCTGCTCGCCGATGATTGCACGCGTCGTCGAGGTATCGCTGGCGATAACGGCATAGCCGTCCATCGAGGCCGCCGCAAAAGGCGGCATATTCTCGCGGGCGGTGACATCTTCGGCCAAAACCAAACCCGCCGCCCGCGCCAGGTCGCAGCGGACGGGCGCTAAGGGAGATAAAGAGGACGCGATTAAGCGCCACACTTCCTCATAAGGCAGCATCGGGTAGTCATCAGCGCGTGCTTCGTTCATCTTAACAACAACACCTCCACCATACTATCGCGCTCGAGATGATCGCAGTTTTCCGGAATTACCGCCAAACCATCCGCTTTCACGAGTGAAGTGACAATGCCGGAGCCCTGGTCACCTGTAAGCGAGGCCACATAACCTTCTGCGCTGCTATCGAGGCGCACGCGCAAATAATGCCGGCGCCCGTCCTTACGGGTAATCGGCTCAGCCAGCCTGGCGCGCACAACGGGCATCCGGTAGTCATTTACCCCTTGCAAACGCAGAATAGCCGGCCGCGCGAAGAGCTCAAAACTGATAAAGGCTGCCACAGGATTGCCCGGCAGGGCGATTAACGGCACATCCCCAAGGTAGCCAAAGGCCAGCGGCCGGCCCGGTTTCATATTCACCCACCAAAAGTCCAGCCGCCCGACTGCGGATAAGACGTCTTTGACAAAGTCGAAATCGCCGGCCGACACGCCGCCGGAAGTAACAAACAGATGAGCTTCCTTATCAAGGCCCTCCTGGATTTTGATGGAGAGCTCACCCGTTGAATCCCGAGCTATACCGAGTTCGAGCGGAATACCGCCGGCCAGGCGCACCTGCGCAGCATTCGTCGGGCCGTTTATATCGCGGATATGCCCGGGTGCCGGGAAACGGCCAGGCTGCATCAATTCGTCGCCTGTCGCTATCACCGCGACCAATGGGCGGCGAGCAACCGGCACAGCCGTCAATCCCAGGCCGGCCATCAATCCCAATTCCTGCGCACGGATGAACCGGCCGCGTTCGAGCACACGTTGACCGCACTGCACATCCTCTCCGGCAGAGCGCACATTCGCAGCCTGCTCGAGCGGGGCAGTAAGGGATATGCTGCCATCCCCCGCGGATACCTGCTCGAAACGCACTACCGCATCCGCGCCGGCCGGCAGAGGGGCGCCGGTCATAACACGCAGCGCCTCGCCAGCGCCAAGCGCCTGTGCGGATACCTGCCCGGCCGCCAGGCTGCCTATCACCCGCAGTCTGAGCGGATGCGTCGGGCTGGCGGAGGCAGTGTCCTGCGCGCGCAGTGCATAGCCGTCCATAGCCGAATTGGCTAACGGTGGGATATCCTCCGCGGCAGTGACATCCTCTGCCAACACACGCCCAAGCGCCTCAGTCGGCGGGATGGACTCAGCGCCCAGCGGCTTAATCCCCGCCAGAATACGCTCCTGGGCTTGTTCCACTGAGAGTACCTGGTACTTATCCTTGGTATCGTCTTTCATATATGCTCTGTATTTTCACCACGTACCATCTGCAAGGTGTGCGGCAGCAACGGCAGGAGGACCTCCATTCCCTCGCGGACTGCTTTGGTGCTGCCAGGCAGATTGATGATGAGGCAGCGGCCGCATAGGCCGGCCACGCCGCGCGAGAGCACCGCCATTGGCGTCTTCTTTGCGCCCTCTGCGCGCAACAGTTCGGAAAGGCCGGGCATCTCGCGGTCTATTACGTCACGGGTAGCCTCGGGCGTCCAATCCCGCGGCGCCGGGCCTGTGCCTCCTGTTGTGATGACCAAATCGAGCTGTTCATCTATGGCCCACGACTTGAGCTGAGCCGCGATATTCTCGCGGTCATCCGCCAGAATGAGCGCAGCCTGCACATCAATGCCCAGCTTACTCAATTCGGCAATTATAGCCGGGCCGCTTGTATCCTTACGCAGCCCAAGGGCACCCTTATCGCTGACGGTCAGCACGGCAGCACGATATAGCATCGCTTATCTCCTGAAATAAAAACCGGCGTCCCACGAGAGAATGCCGGCTGAGCTATTGCAGTTCTCCTTTCCAAAGTCGGGGGGGCGCACACGTTTTATCTGCACCTTTGACGGCTAGCCAAACAGCCGCCTCGGTCTGCGCACCATGGGAAGCCTTTAGGCGGGCAGACTCGGAGAGGTTATTTAATTATGCCCAGTTTAGCATGTTTCTGCCCGTCTTTCAAATAATTACGGCGGGCATATAATCAGCATCATAGAGTTTATGTATACAGGCTTATTTGTGGTATAATTACTCGTCAGTATACTGATCGGATATATGTGCCAGCGTTAGCCTCTATATAATCGGCTCAAGATGCCAAAAAAGACAGTAATTATACTTGTAAGCGTCGTCAGTCTATGCCTGCTGGTCGGCCTGTGCATAGGGACGACACGGCTTTTTGATTCGCTCAAGCGCACGTTGTCGTCAGTTATTACCACCACCACACCCGAAACCAATGAGCCAACCGTTAAGGCTGCCACCGCCTCTCCGAGCGATACTGGGAATGCGATCGGCTCCGGTACGCTGCGTCTGGTCGGCAGCCTGCCGCCTACCCTCGACCCTGCCATGGTGCAGGACAGCACCTCGGCGGAATATGTGGTGCACCTTTATAGCGGCCTGGTAACCCTGAATAACAAACTAGAGATTGTGCCTGATTTGGCGGAGCGTTGGGAGCTGAGCGCCGACGGCAAAACCTATACCTTTACCCTGAACTCGGCGGCCGTTTTCCAGGATGGACGTCAGGTTACTTCTGCGGATGTGGTCTATTCCCTGGAACGGGCATGCAGCCCCGAGCTCGCTTCGCCGGTAGCCGTCAGTTACCTAGGAGATATCGTCGGCGTTGCCGAGTTTGCGGCCGGCCAAGCGGAGCATATCAGCGGCCTTACAGCGCCTGATGCTCATACGGTCGTCATCACAATCGATGCTCCCAAAGCTTATTTCCTGGCTAAGCTGACTTATCCTTCAGCCCTGGTAGTGGACCGCGAGCAAGTCGAGCAGGGGCAGGATAACTGGCAGCTTCAACCAAACGGCAGCGGGCCCTTTATACTCGAGGCCATCGATACTGACCACATTGTATTGGCGCGCAACGAACGCTACTATGGCCGCAAGCCCGCCCTGGCAAAAGTTGAGTTCCTGATGGGCGGCGGCGACCCGATGACTATGTATGAGAACGACCAGCTCGATATCGTGGGCGTTTCTGCTGACGAAATCGAACGCGTGCTCGACCCGGCTAACCCGCTCAACGCAGAGTTATACAGTTCCCCAGAGCTCTCGGTGCAGTACCTGGCCATGGATACTACCAAACCACCTTTCGATGACCGCGCAGTGCGCCAAGCTCTGGCGATGGCTATTGACCGTGATAAAATAGCGGAGCTGGTGCTACTAGAAACGGCCTCGGCGGCCAAAGGGATCCTGCCGCCCGGCATGCCCGGATTTGACCCTGCTCTCGAGGGATTGCCCTACGACCCACAACGCGCCCGCGAACTGCTGGCAGAATCGCGTTACGGCGCGCCCGGCGCGCTGCCCGAGATCGTATTGGCTATCAGCGGCACCAGTGGATACATCGACGGCGAAACCCGAGCGATATTGTATATGCTTGAGACCAACCTGGGCATCACCGTCACGGTAGAACAAGTCGCCTGGGAAGATTTCCTAAACGATATGAATCAGCAGGTGTACCAAATCTATAATTCCGGTTGGATTGCGGATTATCCCGACCCGCAGAACTTTTTAGACCTGTTGTTTCATTCGGGCAGCTCCCAGAATCATATGGGATACGCTAATCCGCAGGTAGATGCGCTGCTCGAACAGGCGCGCATCGCTGCCAGCTCGGAAGAGCGTTATGCCCTTTACCAACAAGCTGAGAAGATAATCGTAGAAGACGCGGTATGGATTCCCCTGACGCATGGCATCGATTACTCGCTGGCCAAACCATATGTGCACGGCTTCAGCGCCGCATCCTCGATTTATCCCTGGCTCACCGATATCGCGATTGTAAATTAAGTATGGAGGATATTTAATGGCGTCATTGCTGGAGGTCAGCGACCTGGTAACCAAGTTTTATACCCAGGACGGCGCGGTAAATGCCGTAAATGGTATCAGCTTTAAGCTGGATGAAGGTGAGACATTGGGCATCGTCGGCGAGAGCGGATGCGGCAAGAGTGTCAGCATGCTCTCGGTGATGCGGCTTATCGCGATGCCGCCTGGCCGCATAACCAGCGGTAAGGTAATGTTCCAGGGGCGCGATTTGCTCACATTGAGCGAGGATGAGATGCGCAAGGTGCGCGGTAATAAAATAGCGATGGTTTTCCAGGACCCGATGACTTCGCTCAACCCGGTGCTGACCATCAACGAGCAACTTTCTGAGGCTCTGAAGCTGCATATGGGTATGAATAATGCACAGGCGCGTAAACGCTCGATCGAACTGCTCGAGATGGTTAATATCCCCGAGGCTGCCAGCCGGCTGGATGACTATCCGCATCAGTTTTCGGGCGGGATGCGCCAGCGTGTTATGATTGCTATGGCGCTCTCGTGCAATCCGCAGCTCTTGATTGCTGATGAACCGACTACAGCCCTTGATGTGACTATCCAGGCGCAAATCGTGGACATTGTCAAGCGCCTCAGGCGTGAGCTGGGCATGGCCATCATCTGGATCACTCACGACCTGGGCGTGGTAGCCGGATTGGTGGACCGCGTGCAGGTTATGTATGCTGGGTTCATCGTCGAGCGCGCTGAGGTGCACGAGTATTACAGCCGTCCGCTGCACCCTTATTCGCTTGGCTTGATGGGTTCACTGCCACGCTTGGATGCCCGCAGCCGCGATAAACTTACCCCAATCAACGGCTTACCGCCCGACCTGATAGAGCTGCCCAAGGGCTGCCCTTTTTACGCGCGTTGCACCTACCGCATCGACAAATGCCTGGAGAGCAACCCATCTCTGGCGCATACTAGGCGGCCGGGCCACGAAGTCGCCTGCTGGGTTGCTATGGCAAACGAGGGAGGCATGAACTGATGGGTACTCCTAATAGTGAAACGTTGCTCGAAGTTAAGGGCCTCAAGTTGTACTTCCCGATAACCAAAGGGACGCTGATTCAACATCATATCGGCGATATCAAGGCGGTGGATGGCATCAGCTTCAGTATCAAGCGGGGAGAAACCCTGGGTTTAGTCGGCGAGAGCGGCTGCGGCAAATCGACCACAGGCCGCGCTATCCTGCAATTATATAAGCCCACTGGGGGCGATGTGCTGTATCAGAACACCAGCCTGGTGAACGCACGCGCTTCCACAGTGCGCAAGCTGCGCCAGGAAATGCAGATGATTTTCCAGGATCCTTACTCTTCGCTAAACCCGCGTATGACGGTCGGCAATATTGTCGGCGAACCGCTTGAGATATTTAATTTGGCTCCCAAAAAGGAACGCCGTGAGCGCGTGCAGGAACTGCTCAAACGCGTCGGGTTGAACCCTTATTTTATCAACCGTTATCCGCACGAGTTTTCCGGCGGGCAGCGTCAGCGTATCGGTGTGGCGCGCGCATTGGCCGTCGAACCAACGTTTATCGTTTGCGACGAACCCATCTCTGCGCTAGATGTTTCCATTCAAGCGCAGATCATTAACCTGCTTGAGCAACTGCAGGAGGAGATGGGGCTGACCTATCTCTTTATCGCCCATGACCTATCCGTGGTGCGTCATATCAGCGACCGCGTAGCCGTTATGTACCTAGGCAAGTTGTGCGAGTTGACTGATCGCAGCACGCTGTATGAGGATCCACTTCACCCCTATACCAAGGCGTTGCTTTCGGCTGTGCCAATCCCTGACCCGGTAATTGAGGATAAACGCCAGCGGGTAATTCTGGAGGGAGATATTCCAAGCCCGGCCAATCCACCTTCCGGTTGCCGTTTTCGTACCCGTTGCTTTATGAAAATCGACCGCTGCGCCGAAGAGGAACCCGAATGGCGCAATGTGGGCAACCCTTCCTGCGAGCATTGGGTAGCATGTCACCGCGTCTAGCTAGCACAGCGATAGTAACAGCGCATCCGCTTGGATGCGCTGTTTTCATTTAGGATTTATGCGGTTTGAAAAACAGGTACAGCAATATGCCTACCACCAAACCAGCCAGGCCGATGGACGTGCCAATCAAAATGCCTTGTCTGTAAGAACGGTGCGCCTCTACCTGCATGCCGGTATACTGCCGTTGAGCAGCCACAGCCAGGTTGCGCCGTAACCCCTGGCGGAAATCTACAGGCGCGTTCACCGGCCGTAACGTGCGCTGCAAAGTGGTTTCAAAGGCATCCAGTTCCTCATCCGTCGTCTGGGGGTGTCGGTTCGGCATCCTGGCAGCCAGTTCCTGCCAACTCGGGAGCTTGCGGTGTGCGCTTCCTTCAGCAGTCAAGGTCATAGCTCAAAACCTTTCTTGGTCAACTCTTGGCGGAGCGACAACAGCGTACGATGATAGAGTGACTTGATCGCCCCTTCACTCTTGCCCAATATCACGCCAATTTCAGCATTGGAAAGCCCTTCCGTGATTTTGAGCACCAGCAGCTCACGCCGTAAAGGTTCCAAACTCTGAATTGCTTCAGCCAGGCGCCTTGCGTCATCCTCCTGTTCAGCCAGAGGCTCCGGATGCTCACTAGGCGGGCTACTAATTATCACGTCATCAATGGATACCAGAGGGCGCCTACCATGGTCACGGTGCCAGTTCGCAATCAGATTATGGGCGATGCGATAGAGCCAAGCTGTGAAGGGTACGCCCTGCTCCTGATATGACGCTAGGTGTGAATAAGCGCTGAAAAACACGCGGGATGTTAGATCCTCTGCATCATTTACATTGCCCACACGGTGAAAAATATAGTTATAGATGCGGTTTACATAGCGTTCGTATATCAACCCGAACGCATCCGCATCCTCACGAGCGCGTGCAATCAATTCACTATCATCTGGCTCAAACATCGCGTGTCCAATACACAAACATACTAACCCTTTGCGACACCTTTGGTTGCGCCGACCCGCTACCTGCCGTGCAATTCGCATTATGCAGTGTAGTGTGAATACTTGTGTTGTCAAAGGAGGTGTGGAAAAAGTATCCAGTTGGAGACATCATAGTGTCTGAAAAGACCGACTTGCGAACCCGCATATCATTCCCGCGCAAGCAGGAACCCATTTGAGTCTTGCTTTTATTCTTGTTATTATATGATATATTCAATTATATGTCAGCGACGCTTCCTGCTTCCCAGTGGGCAAGTATCAGGACAGAACTTCTTTTTCAACACTCTGTGTCAAAGATAACTTGGCTACACCCGTATTCTGTGGTAAACTTGCCAAGCTAACTGTTGACTTGCAAGGAGAATGTATGCGCAAACACATCATCCTTTGGGGAACCCTGGTGGTGTTTGCCCTTTTGGTATTGTTGCCACCCAGGGCGGCCTTCGCCCAGCAGGCAGAGGTGATGATCACCTCTCCCGCCCCTAATTCTGAGGTGAGCGGAGTGGTTGCCATTATGGGTTCGGCATCCACCTCAAACTTTTCTTTTTTCAAGGTGGAGTTTGGGGCTGGCTCGAGCCCTAGTTCGTGGACCCTGATCGGCGACACGCATGCTAATCCTATAGTCAACGGTCAGCTTGAAACGTGGGATACCTCGCGCCTGGCCGATGGCGTATATACCCTCCGGCTGCAGGCCGTTAAAACAGACGGCAACTATGATGAATACTTTGTGCGCGGGATTACCGTAGCCAGCAACAAGCCGACGGTCACCCCCACGGGGGCTACGCCAACACGGCGCCCCTCCGCGACGCCGGCAGATAACGTTACACCGCAGGCTACCGCAACACTGCAAGTAATCCAGCCTACCCAGGGCGCTCAGATTGCTACGGCCACTCCTACACCGGTCCGTGTTACATCGCAAAACACGCTGCAGTTGGATACAGAAGGTTGGAAGCAGGCTTTTATCGTCGGAGCAACCGCGATGGGCGTAGTTTTCCTAATTCTGGGTATCATTTTCGGGTTGCGACGGCTGCTATAGCGGCTGCCTCTCCTTCTGCCCAATAGCTCAGTGTGCATTGAAGTCGCCGTGCTGCGCCGATGGTTGGATGGAAGCAAAATGTCTGAAGAGCATCTACCGTATTACTTGCTTGTCGGCCTCGGCAACCCGGGGCAGCGCTACCGTATGACCAGGCACAACATCGGCTTCCGCTGCATCGATCACCTGGCCGAACGTCATCAGATCGCCGTTACGCGAAAGCGTTTCGCCGCACTGCTGGGCGAAGGCACCATCGCCGGCGAACGGGTGGTCCTCGCCAAACCGCAAACCTTTATGAACGAAAGCGGCAAGGCCGTGCAGCCGATTATGCGCTGGTGGAAGATTCCGCCCGAACATATTTTGGTGATCTACGATGACCTCGATATCCCGCTGGGGCGCCTGCGGCTGCGCGCCGATGGTTCCAGCGGCGGGCATCGCGGCATCAACTCAATCATCGCCGAAACCAGCTCTCCGGCGTTCAATCGGCTGCGCATCGGCATCGGACGGCCAATCGGCGATGCCATCGACCATGTGCTCAACGGTTTCAGCGCCGAGGAGAAAACCGTCCTGGACAAGCTATTTGAGCAGCTCGATCCGATTGTAGATTGTTTTCTGCGCGAAGGGCTCGCCAGCGCGATGAACCGCTATAACAGCCTCAACCTGGCCGTTCCACCGGCCGATTCAGCGCCTATCACGTTGAAATAGCGCAAATACCCGGCTGCCTGTCAACAGGAGATACCGCACGTGAACCTTTCTGGCTTGATTGGCTTGCTGAGGCGCGAGACGCACTATCAGGAACTGCTGCGCACGCTGACCGCGGAGCGGCCGGCAGGTTTATCCTTGGGCGTGCTCGAGGCCGCCCGCCCGTTTCTGGCCGCTGCGCTGCACCAGGATTGGCACGGTATCCTGACCCTCGTCTCGGCTACGCCCGAGAGCGCCCGCAACCTGACCGACCAACTTTACGCCTGGAGCAATTCGCCAGAACGTATCCTATACTTCCCGCCGCCCGATGTGCTCTTCTATGACCATACCCCCTGGGATACCGAGGCTCAGCAGCAGCGCGCCAGTGTATTGGCGGAGCTGTGCCAGGCACCTGCCAGCCAAGAGGCTGCCTCCAGGATAGTGGTAACCTCGGCCTGGGCGTTGATGCCCCGCAGTGTGCCGCCGCAGGTCTTTCGCCGCGCCCTGCGCACGCTGCAGGCCGGGCAGCGTATGACGATGCGCGAGCTGCTCGAGTTTTTAAGCACGAACGGCTACGAGTTCGCCACGGTAGTGGAAGCGCCGGGTACCTTCAGCCATCGCGGCAGCATCGTGGATATCTTTAGCCCGCAGCT
>JAJFUJ010000116.1 GCA_021372475.1 Chloroflexota bacterium
GATTTAGGCACGAATATCATCACCACGCATATCGGCCATGTGCCTGCGGAACGCGATGACCCGGTGTGGGGGATTCTGGTCAAGGCGTTGAATGAAGTTGGTGCATACGCTGATTCCGCGGGAGCTGTGCTCGCCACCGAAACCGGGCCTGAAGAGGGTCAGACTCTGGCAGCCTTGCTTGGCTCCCTCAAGACCAAGGCCATTCGTGTAAACTTTGACCCGGCTAACTTTATCATCTACGGGTATAACCACCGGGCAGCCCTCGATGCCCTGCGGCCATATATCGTGCATACGCATGCCAAAGACGCCAAAGGCAAGCTCGAGGTGCCGCTAGGGCAAGGCGATGTGGACTTTCCGTGGTATGTCGGCAAGCTGCGTTCGTTCGGTTATGACGGGTTCTATACCATCGAGCGCGAGGCGGGCGCCGACCCGATCGGCGATATCAAGCAAGCGATAGCATTCTTGCGTTCGCTTTAACCAGCCTGTTAAGCAAAACCCTCTCCTGTTGGAGAGGTTTTTTTCAAAGGAGCATGATGTATTACGGCGCCGATTACTATCCCGAACACTGGCCGCAGGAGCGTTGGGAGACCGATGCTCGTTTGATGGAAGAGGCCGGCATAAACCTGGTGCGCATGGGCGAGTTTGCCTGGTCGCTATATGAGCCTCAGGAGGGTATCTATCACTGGGAATGGCTCGAACAAGCGATAGCAACACTTGCCGCGCACGGTATTCATACGGTTCTCGGCACGCCGACTGCTACGCCACCGGCATGGATGTGCCAGGCCTATCCCGAAATTATGGTTTGCGAACGCAACGGCCGCCGAGTCACCTTCGGTGAGCGTCGTCAGTACTGCCCGACCAACGCCGTTTACCGTCAATTATCACGCCGTATCGCCTCGGCTATGGCCGAACGTTTTGGGTCAAATCCGCACGTAGTCGCCTGGCAAATTGATAATGAATTCGCCGGGCACCACCCGCGCTGCTACTGCCCGGATTGCCAGCGCGCCTTCCAGAATTGGCTGCGCGCTAAATACGGCACGCTGGAAGAGCTGAATGGCGCCTGGGGCGCACATTTTTGGAGCCATGACTATACGAACTGGGCGCAGATTCCCCTGCCGGTCGATTCGAACGGCGTCTCCAACCCCTGCCTGGAGCTCGATTTCTACCGCTTTGCATCGGACCAATGGGTTGGCTTTCAGCATAACCAGGTTGAGGCGCTGCGCAAGATTGTTCCCGCCCACCAGAGAATAACCCACAATTTTATGGGGTACAACTTTCAGGAGATCAACTATTTTGACCTGGCCAGAGAGCTCGATTTCGTCGCATGGGATAACTACCCTATTTTTCAAGCCAGCGACCCCGCCCATATCGCTCTGAACCACGCTGCCATGCGCGGCCTAAAGAATCAACCTTTTTGGGTGATGGAGGAGCAGTCCGGTCCGAGCGGCTGGCAGGTGATGAGCCGCCAACCGCGCCCAGGGCAAATCAGGCTCTGGGCTTACCAGGCTATCGCTCATGGCGCAGATGCCATCGTGTATTTTCGCTGGCGCACATGCCAGTTCAATACCGAGGAATACTGGCACGGTATTTTAGAGCATCACGGGCAGCCACGCCGGCGCTACTATGAGGTTCAGCGTATGGGACAGGAGATCGCCCGTATAGGCGACCGATTGAGCGGTGCGATGCCGCCCAAAGCAGCGGCGATGATCCTGAGCTATGGAGATATCTATGCGCTGCGCCTGCAGCCGGGAGCGCAGGGGCTAAGCTACAACGAACTTTTCGGCAGCTATT
>JAJFUJ010000145.1 GCA_021372475.1 Chloroflexota bacterium
ATCGCTACATCCAGCATGGTCACGATTTGGCGGCCCAACGGTTCGTTTGAGTTGAGTGTAATAGCGCCGTAGAACTCCTGGCATTCGGTATACCCAGCGTTGTGTGTGCCCGTGTAAGGTTTGAGCTGGGCCAAGTCCACCGTTTTGCCCAAGCGAGCAGAGACTTCTGGCGAACGTGCAGTAAAATAATCCACCAGAGCTTGCTCCTGTAGCCTGGCCGGCAAGTTCGCGGCAGCCACGCGGCAGTAGGCATCCAGCCCAACCTGGTAAGCTCCGGCTACAAAATCGAACCAGTAACGCTGTTCGGCAGAAAGCTGCTCACCCGGTGGTAAAGCAACCGCAGAGACGCGTTCGCACGCCGTGAGGCCGTCCACCTGGGGGGCCACCCCCAGATGCACCATATCGCCAGGCTGCACCGGCCGGTTAAGCGCCCGCCCGATGAGCGTGCGATTGGCTTCACCGGAGGTGACCATCACGCGAAAACCCTGTCCCTCAGCGCCTAACTCTTGAGCAATCAGGTTGCCCCAGGCGGCCACCTGGGTTTCGAGTATGCCAGGACGCAGCACTGCCAGCATCCCTTCGAGCATCACATCGCACATCGATGAAGCCTGAGCAATACACGCCATTTCGGCGTCCGATTTCTCATACTTGATGCGATAGTAAAGCTTCTGCGCATCCACCACATGCGCAGCCCCGAATTGGGCGCAGAACCATTCATAAAGGCTGACAGGCAGCACCGCGCGGGGAGTAAGCAGCCCGATGCGCTTCGGCCGGCTGCCGCACGCCTCGACCAGCACATCCTCCAACCTTTCGGCAGCGATGGGGTAATCCTCATCAGCCAACTTGAGCATCTCCACCTTGTGCACCGTCACGCCAGCGCGCGGCGCGAGCTGTTCAGCCACATAGCCGCCCTCCAGGCCGGCCAGCAGATGAAATCCATGCCTGCCCACCACGCCGGCCACCGGCTCGATGGAAATATTGGTGTTTCCGCCCAGATAAGGCACATCGCCAGCATAATGCTCGTCGGAGTAAACCAGGCCGCAATCCAGGCCGGCTTCTGCCAGCGCCTCAGCCACGCGCTTGGCGCGGGTTTGGAATTCAGATCTAGGTATGTGCAGGTTCTTGTCGAACGTTGGCGCGCCGGCCAGCACATGCTCGATTGCCTGCGCCTCGCGCCGCCACTCAGCCTGTCTGGTTATCATACGCAGCTCCTTCTATTACCGCCGGATATGCCCTCCCGGCGATCAGCCATTTGCCGTCGCTGAAGCCTTCCGGACGCCCTGCCAGTTCGCGCACCAGGCGGCTGCGCCACAGAGCAATCTGGTTCGCGTCAGCCGGGTCACGCGCCAGGTCGTGCAGCTCATGCGGGTCAACCGTCAAATCAAAGAACTGCTCGCGCCCGTCAGCCACCCACCAGATATACTTCTCACGGCCATCGGTCAGGCTCTGGTGCAATGGGGCGTGTTCGATGGTCACATACTCCCGCCAGGCTTGTGCTTCTCCCCGGGCAAGATCGAGCAAGCTCCTTCCCTCAACGGTCGCTGGAATCTCAACCCCGGCCAGCTCCAGCAGCGTAGGCATGATGTCTTCCAGGCAGCACACGCCCTCGACAGCGCAGCCAGCGGGCAGCCTGAAGCGCTCGGGAGCGCACAGCAGGAGCGGTATGTGCGCCGCAGGCTCATACGGCACCGATTTCCGCCAGAGATAGTGGTCCCCCAGCATTTCGCCATGGTCGCTGGCAAAGAGCACTACCGTATTGTTGCCGGTCTGTGCCTGAATGCCGCCTACAGGGCTGAGCAAGCGCCTGATCTCGTCATCGATATGGTTAATCAAACCATAATATCCAGCGCGGCAGGCGCGCAACGCCTCCCCGTGCAGGTTCACCCGGCTGGGCGCTACCAGGTCGTTTCCGCCCAAATCGGGGCCGGTGGGGGTAGCCCAATCTCCAATGAAAGGCTCAGGGGTTTCCAACCGCAGATAGCGCTCGAAATAAAATGCGGGCGGCTGCAGGGGCGGGTGAGGCCCGAGGAACGATACCGTTAGAAAGAAGGGACAGGTTGGGTCGCGGCGTTCGAGGAACTGGAGCGCCTCATTGACCACCCAATGGCTGAAGTGCAGCTCATCCGGCAGCGCCCAGGGGCGGGCCGTCCAGTCGTTGTGCATGATGCCGAATCCCATCCAACCGCCGGAATCGGGGGCACGCTGCGCCAGCCAGCGCTCATAATCAGAGTCCCCACCGTGAGCGTGAATGATCATCTGCTCGTAACCAAAGCGGGCGCGCGCAGGATATTGGTGCATCGAACGCCCCACCAGTGCGGTTTGGTACCCGGCACGGCTGAGTGCGCCTGGCAATGTGGTGGGAGCCCGCCATGGAACGCCGTCGCGGTAGCCGACCATGCCATGCGTGCGCGGGTACTGCCCAGATAGCAGCGACCGGCGCGCTGCGATGCATGTCGGGCAGGTGCTGTAGGCCTGAGTAAAGCGCACACCAGCCTCGGCGATGGTATCCATATTGGGGGTGAGCAGCACGGGGTGATCGGCGCAGGAGAGGCAGTCGCCGCGTTGCTGGTCAGTCATAATCAGGAGGATATTCGGGCGCGTATCAGGCATCCGGCTCCTTTCACCAACCTTGGCCACAGTATGCATGAATAGGCGGTGAACCGCAAGGAGCTGGGAGCAGGCTCACTTTAAAAGCGCCTGGACAATCCTGTGAACATCATACTGCATCATCGCGATATAGTTGGGCGCAGAGCCGTTGGCCGGCGTGAGGGTGTGAGTATAGAGGTCGGCGACGATCTCGATGCCCGTCTCCTGAGCTATCTGGTCTGCGAGTTGCGAGTTGGCGCCTGTCTCCAGGAAAATGACCTTGGTTCCGGTCGCGCGAATCTGGTCGACCAGCCTGGTCATCTGCTGCGCTGAAGGGGAGGCTTCGGTGCTGACATTGGGGATAATGGCGCCGACAATAGTAAAGCCGTACCGATCCGCGAAATACCCAAAGCTTTCGTGGTTTGTTACTAGTAGTCGTTTCTCTGAGGGTATAACAGATACCTGTTGGCTCAGCGAATTATCGAGTTCCTTCAACTTCGCTATATAAGCATCTGCGTTGGCAGCGTATTCGGCAATACCAGCAGGATCGGCAGCGCCAAGCGCGTCACGAATATTTTCAACGTAGCGGATCACATTGATTGGGTTGAGCCAAAAGTGCGGATCCACTTCGTCAGCATGCCCTGTATCACTCCCTGCTAACTCTCCTGGCTGTGGAGTCCGAACGATCAAGCCATCCGAGGCCTGGATGATGGCCGCTTTGCTGGAAGCTGTTGTAATCAGGTTGGCCAACCACCCCTCAAAACCTGCGCCGTTAATGAACAGCAAGTCCGCTTCTGCAACGCGAGCGACATCGCGAGGGGTCGGTTCGTAGGCATGCGGGTCGGCTCCAAGCGGCATCAACGTATCAACCTGCAGCCTGCTGCCAGCTACGTTTTGAACGATATCGGCCAAAAAAGATTCCGCCGCCAGCACCTTGAGTGAGGACGGCGACGACTCTGCAGGGGTCACAGCGGCTGTTCTGCAGCCAGATAGCAGGATGGAGAAGAGCAGTATTGCACCTAGTGGCGAAAACGACTTTTGCATATCAAAATTCCCCTCCTATGGAGACTAAGCCATGTTACCTTGCTACAGCTATAAGCCCGAAAGTCAGCCAAAATATCGAAATGCATACTTTTTGTAAAGTGACGATATCAATAAAAACAGCTCCCATCGATAGGACATTTTTTGTCAGTTAGTCACCTAGCGCAACACAAGTAGCAACATATGCAGCGATTGGTCTGCATATGTTGGCTTTTTGAAAAAATCTTTCAATAACCTTCAAAAAAAACATTCAGCCAGCCTGCTATTTGCCTTGACAAGCTGGGCATAGACCATCCAATTCCAAAAGGTGCTGCGTGATAATATATCCGGTCTGAGCCTTGACTTGTTCGAGCACAGTCTCAAGGCCAGTGCATGGGAACTCGATGACACGGTGACATCTCTGGCAAATGAGGTAATGCCAGTCCAAACCCGCGCTGGCATAACTGTGACAGCTTCGCTCACTGTGAATTCGCTTTACGAACCCGAGCTGCGTAAGGATCTCGAGGGTGCGGTAGACCGTCACTAAGCTCAGAGATGCACAAATCATCCGCCCATATTTCAGCACCTCTTCTGGCTTGAGGCCAGCATCATTATCCTGCAGCACCTGAATAACCGTCAGGCGCGGCTGCGTGAGGCGATAGCCAGCCTCGCGCAGTGCCAGAACAGCCTTTTCACCATCTAGGGTTGACATCTAACCTCTTAATGAAAAGTTTTTTCAATAACAGATAAAGTTTACCATTCTCGAAGATGATTGTCAAATAGCAAGACAGCGCGACTTGCCGTGAAAGATTTAGCCGAACCTGCCGCTGATATAATCTTCGGTGCGGTGGTCCCTGGGGTTCGTGAAAATTTGCCTGGTTGGACCAAATTCGACAAGCGTGCCAGCGCGATTGTCATCCATCATAAAGAAAGCTGTATAGTCCGAAGCGCGCGCGGCCTGCTGCATATTATGCGTCACAATAAGGATGGTATATTCAGCCTTGAGCTGCTGCATCAGCTCTTCGATTCGCAGGGTGGCCGATGGATCGAGCGCTGAGGCTGGCTCATCCATCAGAATTACCTCCGGCTCTACCGCGAGGGCGCGGGCGATGCACAGGCGCTGCTGCTGGCCTCCTGATAACCTCAGCGCTGACTTGCCCAGTTCATCTTTGACTTCATCCCAGATGGCCGCGCTGCGCAGGCTGCGCTCGACAATCGCATCCAGCATTTGATGGTTATGGATACCATGGGCACGCGGACCGTAGGCCACGTTGTCATAAATCGACTTGGGAAATGGATTGGGGCGCTGGAAAACCATCCCCACCCGGCGGCGTAGTTCGACTTCATCCAGCGCAAAGACATCCTGGCCATCCAGCAGTACCTGTCCCTCTACCCGCACGTCAGGGATCAGCTCATTCATACGGTTAAAAGCGCGTAAAAATGTACTCTTGCCGCAGCCAGATGGTCCAATAACAGCGGTGATGCGGTTGGCTGGGATATGCACACTGATATGGTTCAAGGCTTTGAACTTGTTATAGTAAAGATCCAGATTATCTGTTTGCAGTTTTGTTTCCTCACTCATTAACCCATTATCCCTTCATCATTCGATTCAAACGGCGTGCCAGCAGATTTATTACCAAGTTAATCAAGATAATAGCCAGCACGAGAATGGCGGCCGTGCCCATCGCTTTATCAAAGGCGTGGGTCTCGGTTGCCAGGTAAAAGACATGCAAAGCAAGGGTGCGTCCAGAAGACATGATCGAGGTGGGCATGCGGTAGCTGCCTCCCAATGTTACATAAAAGACGGCTGTCTCCCCGAGCACACGTCCAACGGAAAGGACGATACTGGTGATAATCCCAGGTGCGGCTGTCGGCAGCACGATCCCCCAAATAGTCTGCCACTTGGTGGCCCCCAGAGCCAAACCTCCCTCGCGGTAGGAATTTGGTACCGCGCGCAAAGCCTCTTCGGTGGTACGGATAATCACTGGCAAGATCAGGCAGGCGCCGGCCAGCGTAGCTGAAAGCAGCGAAAAACCAAAATGCAGTGCACTGACGAATAAGGCATAACCGAACAACCCGAAGATAATAGAGGGCACGCCGGCCAGCGTTTCTACCCCCAGGCGGGCGATGCCGATCAACCGCGACCACAACCGGCGATGTTTGCGGATTGCGCCGGCATATTCCACCAGATATGTGGCAGCAGCTACCCCCAGAGGGGTAGCGATCCCGACCGTCAGCACTACCAGGTAGAAGGTGGTCAGCAAGGTATAGGAGATACCACCATCCCCTGCCATGCCACCACGCGGCGGCTGCAGGATAAAATCAGGTGTAATGACCTTAGCGCCCAACCAGACTACATAGCCCACGATTGCGACTAACACGGCCACGGCCACACTACCTGCCAACCACATCAACGCAAAGGCCGATTGTTGGGTAAGTTTACGTGACTTTAGATTCGACTTATCCCGCAGATACTGGCTACTGGTTACATGGGCTAATGAAGTCGAACACGATTTCACCTGCCCTGAAGTATTTCTCGTCTGGCCTACTGTATGGATTACGGTCGTCATATAGCTCTCTCTTTAACCAGAGCGTGCGCCAGGCTGTTGATTAAGATTGTCAACAAAAACAACACTACCCCCGTGGCGTAAAGAGCGTTGGTTTGCAAGCCACTGGAATAGCCAATTTCGACAGCAATATTACCCGTAAGGGTACGCGCTTGGCTGAGCAGGATTGTCAACGGATTGTCATTCAACGGCTGCGGGATAATGACCGAGTTGCCGATTACCATTATCATCGCCATCGTCTCTCCGAGGGCACGTCCGATACCGAGGACTACGCTGGCCACTATCCCAGAACGTGCTGCAGGCAATACGACGCCGACGATTGTCTGCCATTTGGTTGCCCCGAGCGCTAACGATGCATCCCGATAATCACCGGAGACAGCACGAATGGCATCCTCGCTAACGGTAGTGATGGTGGGGAGGATCATCACCGCCAACACTATCGAGGCTGCCAGGATACTGAAACCGGTATTAGAAGGCACTGGTATCTGGCGGATCAAAGGCACCAGCACACGCATACCGAACAGGCCAAACACGACCGAAGGGATACCGCCAAGGAGCTGTACTGCTGGGCGTATTACCGCGGTTATTGATCGAGGGGCAATTTCCGCCATCAAGATGGCGCAACCCAAAGCCAGCGGCACGCCCATAACAATCGCTCCCAAGGTTACCAGCAGCGAACCAAGGATCATTGGCAGCAAACCAAAGATAGACTGAGAAGGTCGCCACTCTGTACCGCTTAAGAGGCGAAATACGCCTATCTGAGAGAATGCAGGCAAAGCTTGGCGCAATATGAACAAGCCAATCGTGAATACAATGGCCACGGCCAGAAAAGCCGCGGCGAGTAGAATGCCTTTAACACCGCGATCCATTAATCTGGCGGACTTATAAGCCATACTCTTGTCCTCTTCAAGGCAGACAGAACCGCTTATTGCGGTTCTGTCTGAATTAGGTTGCACTATCAGCAGCTACTTGACGGGGATGTAGCCTTGGTCTGCCACAATCTTTTGGCCATCTGGGCCAAGAGCCCAATCCAGGAAGGCCTTCACAGCGCCAGTAGCATCACCCTTGCTGATGAAGGAAAGAGGCCTTACGATGGGATATTTGCCACTCGACGCATTAACCTCGTTCGCTTCTGCCCCGTCGATGCTCAACACCTTTACCGTCTTATCTACATAACCTAGCGATAGGAAGCTGATCGAGTCAGGCGTGCTCGCTACCGTGTTCAAGATAGCTCCATTCGATGACTGCAAGATGGCATTGGCAACGATGACCGCTTCCTTGCCCATGACCATATCCTCGAAAGCAGTGCGGGTGCCGGAACCTTCTTCGCGCGCGACGACAGTGATGGGCTTATCAGGTCCACCTACTTCGCTCCAGTTGGTGATAGTGCCGGAGAAGATATCGCGCACTTGCGCCTTTGTTAAACCATCAACCGAAACGTCTTGGTTAACGATGACCACGACGGCGTCCCTGGCCACGGTATAAACCATCAGCCCGGGCTTTTCGGCATCGGTAAGATCACGTGAGACCATGCCGAGTTCGGCGGTGCCATCCTGGGCAGACTTAACCCCTACCCCGCTACCACCGCCCTGGATCGTAATTTCAACACCCATATTGGCGGCCATATAGGCTTCCGAGAGGGTCTCAGCTAATGGTTGAAGCGAGGTAGAGCCGGCAGCCGTGAACTTACCGGTCATAGCGGTTGGCGCAGCCGTAGGTGCCACTGTTGGTGACGCAGCCGTAGGCGCTGCCGTTGCTTGAGTAGTCGCCGATGGCTTAGCCGTAGGCGCCGTTGTAGGTGCCGCTGTTGGCGAGCATCCCACCGCTAGGGCAAGCACTAGAACAATTCCAATCATCCAGAAACTAGAGCGACGCATACAAATCCTCCTGTATTGTTCATTCTTTCTACCAGGATAGATTCTAGCAGGCGAAGGTTAAGGCTGGATGATGGGAGTGTTAAGCTTGTGTTAAGACTTAAGAGTTCGCAGAGTCGTCGAGTGGGAGCGCAATATGAAACGTAGAGCCCACGCCGGGGGTGGATTCAACCCAGATGCATCCGGTATGCGCCTGCACAATATGCCGAGCAATCGCCAGGCCTAGCCCTGTACCGCCGGAACGCGACTTGTCAGCGGTATAAAACCGTTCAAAGATGCGTTCCAGCAGCTCGGGGTTGATGCCGATACCCGAATCCTGTACATCGATGATTAGCTCTTGGCCTACGCTGCGGGCAGTCACGCGTACCCATCCGCCGGGCTGGGTGAATTTGATACCATTGTGCACGAGATTGCCGAGAGCGCGCTGTAAGCGTTCGCGATCTGCTATGATCCTCGGTAAGTCAGGATATAGCTCAGCGCTAAGCAGGACATCACCGTGCTCGGCGATAGGCATCAGGCGTTCCAAGACCGGCAGCACTACCTCGCTTACATCTACCGGCGCAAGCTTGAGTGGCACGCGGCCGGATTCAATGCGCGCCAGTTCCAGCAGCTCCTCTACCATCTGGGTAAGGTTGTCCACTTCTGATTCTATGCGTTCGACAAAATGCTGAGCTGCAGGCGGGTCCTCGAGCGCGCCGTTGCGCAACGTCTCTGCCAGCATCTTGAGCGAGGCCAGCGGAGTACGCAGTTCGTGTGAAATGTTGCTGATAAAGTCACGGCGCACTGTCTCCAGGCGGTGCACGTTGGTTAAATCCTGTAAAATAACCAGCACAGAGCCGGTTTCGCTGCCAGATAAGGGCGTCAGAATTGCCTGACAAAAAATACCGGCGCGTTCGAGCTCTATCAAGTCGCTGGCCTCTTGGCCACTCTCCTGGCAGCGCCGCCAGAGCGCAATAATCTCAGGATAGCTAGATACAGCGGCAACACTAGCACCAAGCGGGTAAGCCCCGCTGTAGCCGAGCAAACGCAACGCTGCCGGGTTACACAGGCGAACCTTGCCGTCGCTATCCAGAATCATCACACCGTCGACAAGGTGTTCGACTAATCCGGCCAGGCGGTCGCGTTCATGCTCGTAAGAGGAGATAGTTGTGCGTAGGCTCTCGCCAAGTTGGTTGAATGCGTTGGTGAGCTGGCCAACTTCATCCCACTCGGTCGATAAGATAATCGTATTCATATCCCCTGCAGCCATACGCTTCACGGCAGCCGTCAGGCGGTAAATGGGCTTGAGGGTGCGTTGGGTAATCACGAATGCCAGGGCAACAACTGCCAGCAGCGCCGCTAGCGCTACCAGGGCCAGATTCCGACGCATTTTGGCGACCTCGGCCTGAACCTGGCTCATAGGCAGCGCAAGGCGTACTATAACCGAAGAAGATTCGCTCTCCGGAATATACACAGCAACATAAAGCATATTATAACCCGTAGTTTGCGAAAACCGTGATGCATAGCCCTGCCCCGAGGAGATAGCCTGCTGCACCTCAGGCCGGTAGAGGTGGTTTTCCATCTTGCGCGGATCTTCGAGTGAATCGGCAAGCACCACTCCATCAGCGGCGATAATCGTCATACGTGCCTGTAATACTTCAGCCTGGGCTTGAGTGCTTGACATCAACGCATCGTATTGGTCAGGCTGCAACAGTGCCGGATTGAGCTGCTGACCGACCAGACGCGCTTCAGCCAGCAAACGGTCGTTGGTATCCTGGATATAGTTGCGCTGCAGCAGCGCAGAGGTATAGCCAGACAAGCCGATAACAAGAAGGGTGATCAGGACAGCAAAAGGAAGTGCGATGCGCCACTTTAAGCTGCGCAGATGCATAACTAGCCCTCAAAGCGGTATCCGGCGCCGCGCACCGTCAGGATGCGCTGGGGATGCGCCGGATCTTGCTCGATTTTCGACCGCAGCCAACGCACATGGACATCAATCGTGCGCGTACCGCCATCATAATCCCAACCCCAGACGCGCTCGAGGATAAGTTCCCGCGATAAGACCTGGCCTCGATGACGCGCTAAAAAGAACAGGAAATCGTATTCTTTGGGGCTCAACTCCAATGGCTCTCCTGCGCGCAGCGCCTGATGACGAGATGGATCAATAGTCAGGTCGCCAAACACCAGCGGCGCATCGACGGCCTCCGCCGAGCCAGCCGTGCGGCTAACCTGGGCGCGGCGTAGCAATGCCTTGATGCGCGCCACCAACTCGCGCAGCGAGAAGGGTTTTGTCAGGTAGTCATCGGCGCCGAGTTCCAATCCCAGCACTCGGTCGATCTCCTCCGAACGTGCGGTGAGCATCAGGATGGGCGTCTGCGACTCGCGCCGCAGAATACGGCACACTTCCAGCCCATCCATACCCGGCAACATCAAATCAAGCACCACCAAGTCCGGCTTGGTTTCGCGCGCAAGCCGCAAAGCTTCCGGTCCTGTACGGGCTAACGTTACGGCATACCCCTGACGCTGCAGGTTATACTGCAGCGTCTCGCGTAGAGTAAGCTCGTCGTCCACTACTAGGATTTTTTCGGCCATCACCTCACCTAAAGCGCCGCCGCTTTGTTCTCCAGACGCTTATATTCCTCAAAAGCAGTCAGGTTTGCCGGGTCAAGCGCGAGCGCAGCCCCCAGTGCACTGCGTGCTCCGTTACAATCGCCCAACGCCAGGCAGGCCAACCCCATCATCAGATAACAATGAATGCGGTGCGTCTTGTTCGGATCCTCATAAAAAGCCGGATTAGAGGTGTTGCGCGAGGCATAAGGGCTGGCTATCCCCTCGTCAAGCTGCTTTTGCGCTGCCAGCTTGAGGGCACACAAGGCAGACTCACTCTCTGCAACTCTCCCCGTCTGTTGTAAAGCCCTTGCCTGGTAATAGGCGACAAGGCTAAGCGCATCCGGCGATGTGCGTATATCAAGCACCTGCTCCCAAGCCGCTGCTGCACCGTTGCTATCGCCCAATTGTTGAAGTGCTGCTCCCAGATAGTAAGTTAATTGCACTGCGTCGGCATCGCGCGCCAACTCGCCCAGGCTATCGGGATACTCTGTACCGTTTTTCAGCAATTCGGCCGCCTGTTTGGCATCTCCAGCTTCGAGCGCCTGGCGCCCCAGCAGCCAATAGGCATTGGCATACTGCCCAGCCACTGCGCCTTCGCCGCCTTCCCAAGGATGAAATTTGCGGCTTCGCGCTAACTCGAGCGCCTTTTGCGGTTGCCCCAGGCGGTTGTAAAGCGCCATCAACTCGAGCACAAGATCGTCGCGTTGATTCACCACATCGCGGTGCACAAGCAGGCGCTGCAGACGCTCCTCAGGCCGAACGGCTTTACGCCGCAGCAGGAAATCCGTCTCAAGGAGCAGCCGTGGATCCGTCGAGTTGCACGCTGCAGCTTTAGCATAGTATAGCAAAGCCTGATCCAGATTGCCATCCAGGTTATATGCGGCCACGCCCAGATTGCGCCAGGGAATGGCAAAACTCGGATCGTTCTCGACGGCGTGTTGCCAACAAGCCACGCCCTCGCGCCAACGCTTTTTATCGTACAACAGATTGCCCAGATAATAGGCAGCTCGCGCGTCATCGGGATACATGCGCAGGTTATCCTGCAGGATGAGCAGCTCCTCAAGACGCCACGGAAAGCAGTAATCAGGCGCAGCGGATTGCGCCAGTGAATGCTGCTCTTCCGCCATTTTATCGTCTCCACTCCGGCGCGCCAGGTAACTGCGGGCATAAGCTACCATCGGATAAAGCGGTGTGAACTCTTCGGATAGCGCCAACAAGCCATCCGCTTCGTCATCCAAGCCTGCATCGGCATAATCCAGGGCGATATCGAGTACGGTCAGCGGATTATCGCGCAGGAGGCTGCGCAGCTCGGTCATATGCTCGCGGCTATGCTCAGGTTCAACCCAAGCCAACTCATAGTGAGCGCAGAAATCCAGCGCATCAAGCGCCAGCGATTCGCGAGCTAGCGCTGCGGCCTCTTGGGAACGCCCAGTATGCCGCAGCACAGCACACTTGAGCGCACGCGCTTTGTTATGCCGGGTATTTACCATGAGCGCCCGGTCGAGGTGCTCGTCAGCTTTGGCCCAGGCGCGACGACAGCAGTCAATCTCTGCCAGATGGAAATAGGCAGCCGACTGCCATGCGTAATTCCAGGTAGCCTTATAGTATTTGGTATAGGCTTCATCCAAGCGCCCCTGATATTGCAGCGCAAGCCCCAGGTAAAAGAGGGCTTCGCCGTCGTAGGGATTATAGTTGCGCAACATCAGGCGACTGACAGCAGCGCGCAGGTAGGTTTCGGCTTGGGCAAAGTCGCCGCTCTTGAGTGCGAGCTTGCCCATCCCCAGGTTGCAGCGTGCGTCGCCCGGGTCGCGGCGCAGTGCCTCGCGCCAGTAGATTTCAGGGGATATCTGCGAGCTGTGGTACTGCTCATGATGCAGCCCAATCAGGTAGAGCTCATCGGAAGTAGCTATGTCCGACGGCCAGGGAGCTTGCTTGTAAGGTTCAGGCAGTTCCCCTTGCCAGGGAGCATCCGGCTGGTAGCGCAGCACCTCCTCACCTTGCGTAGTAACGATGCGCAGGAGCAGGTCAGTTGCAGCAGCGCCGGCAGGCAGGCTCAGCTCATGCGTAAAAGGGTTGCCGGGGCCAAGGTTGACCGTCTCATTGAGCAATTCGGCATCGCCGAGATTCAGGATTACCCGCGCCTGCGGCAGAGGTTCTGTCGCATAGGCGCCCACGAAAGCGTTCCCCTTGGATATTTGCAGGTTTAAAGCAGCGCGAGTGTTGGCATTTTTCATCGGACCGATGGCTTGCACCGGCAGCCAATACTGCGAAAACGTGCGCGTCTCGTAGGGCATTATCCAGGAAAAGTCGGGTTGATTATCGGTATAAACGCCGGCCATCAACTCCAGGTACTCGCCCTCCGCGTCATAGTCGTAGAGGTTCTTTTGCCAGGTGTGGCCGTAGGGGCCATTCGCCCAGGTAAAGTATTTCTTACCGCCCGAGATGCCGGCATCCGCCACGTGCACCACACCTGCACCGCGCGCATGGTCGTACCCGCCGAAAAACTCGTATTTACTGGGCGCCGAGAAAAAGCTGGTTGCGCCTGGCGAATTCGCCCAGAAGCTGATGTCGGTGCCGTCGCCATAATCGTTGTCGCCGGCAAAAGGTCCTTTGCCCACCGGGAAGCCAATCACAGGAGCCTTGCCGTGATACACGGCATAATGTACGTCGGGCGGGAAAACCACCTGGTATTGATCGTTTATCGGCACGCCGGCGTTAGCCCACCACAGGAATGACTGCGGAAAGGCGCTGCGGTTATATAACCGCACCTTGGTCTCGAGATAGGCCTTGCCAGGATACAACGTTACGCCGACCATCCCCTTGGTGCGGTTAAGGGGCTCGTGTTCGCCCATCCAAACCGTTGCGCTGCCGTCGGCATATTTTTCGATGCTGTAGTCGGTCGAGTCATAGGTTGAGGGGCGGTGATGCTGCGGCCAGTTGAACTCGACGCCGCCCGAAATCCAGGGGCCGAAGGTGCCGATCAAAGCCGGTTTGATGACCCGGTGCCTGTAGAAAAAGTCATAGCCGTTGGTCTTGTCGCAGGCAGTATAGATGCGGCCGCCCAACTCTGGCAGCAGTACCAATCTGATATATTCATTCTCGAGCACAATCGCCTGATAGGTGCGGTCAGTGTATTCGGATGCTATTTGGTCTTGCACCGGGTGCGGATAAATGTTGCCCTTGCTGCCCTGCACACCGCGCCACTCGTAAAACATCGGGTTGGGATCGGGCGACAGCGCCGGGTAGGTGGGAATCGTGATTTGGTTTTGTTCCACAGATACTGGACTTGTATGCTCCATTTGGCACTACCTCAAGTGTACATAGTTACCAAGCCATCATAGGCAAGTTCGATAATGAGGGCAAGGCCGGCCAAACGCGGGACACACCCCATAACATCAGCAAACTCTACCGCTGCTTGGCGGCGGTCACGCTGGCGCGCTGATATGATTAGCTCGATATACTTATGCTAGACTGCCAAATCCTTCCGCTGGTAAAGCAGATATGCTGCGACAATAGATACCACAACTAGCCCAGCGGAAAGCAGTAGATAGACTGGCTCGATCCCGTTGGGCGGCAGCAATAGTTTAGCATCATAACACTTGAAAGGTGTCAGGTACTTTAGAACATCCAGGTCACTGTTAATGTCGATGAGCATAGAAAGTAAAAAGGTGCCCATCATAATCGCGGTGGCAATGCCGGCTGCGGCAGCGGGCTTCCTGGCGAAGGCCGCCGATACGCTGCCAAAAGAGAGATACAGCAGTTGAATACAGAACAATCCGGCCATCAGCGTGCGGATGTATCTACTAACGTCTTCGCCCTGGCCAAAATAACCGACCAGCAGCAGAGATGAGCCCCAGGTTATCAGATTGAGTATGACAATGTTCGTTAAGGCGGCCAATAGTTTGGAGGTGATTACCTGCGTCCGTGAGACGGGTTTTGTATAGAGAAATTCGCTGGTTTTATCACGCTCCTCTTTGGCCAGGCTGTTGGCCCCTAGCATTGAGGCGTGAATTGTGGCCATCACCGCAATATATAGGAAACAGACGCCGTAAAATCCGCTGGCCTTGGATAAATCTAGCCGGTTTGAACCGGCTATCGCCTGGATTGCAGGCGGCATAGCCGCAAATAAGGCATTGATCGAATCGCCAGCGGACACAAAACCCGCATATTTCGCCATTCCGGCGGCGATCAACGAGACTATACCAACGCTCCAGAGAATAAGCGAGCGCAAGTTTGCGCGCAGCTCATGCCAATACATGTTCATCCCGCACCTCCATTACGCCGCTGGGATATCGCGGCGGCGGTAAACCACGAATCCAACGCCGAACGCCACTACAATAATCCCCAGGCCCAGCAGCACAAAGGGCAGCTCATAAGCGGCATGATTGACAATATAGGCTGTATCAAAAAAACGGAATGGCGTCAGATAACGCAAGCTGTCGTCCTTAATAGCTGAACTGAACAATGATATGATGTAAAAACCGAAAACGGTGCCGAGTGTCAATGGTAACACGGATTTGATTCTGCGGGCTATCGTCGAGATGACAAACCCTATAGCATAAAAGATAAGCTGCATAAAAAGTACAATAAATGAAAGCAGCAGATAGAGTTTTATATCAAAAGATTCCGATGATACGATAAAGGCCGTCGCGCAACTGACTGTTATGAAAACCAGATTGGTAAAAGCAAGAATAACTAAACCGGCAAGCAGTTTGCCAAGCACCACGCGACTGCGCGTAACTGGTTTTGTCAGCAGGAAATCCGCAGTTTTGCCGGATATCTCCCTGGACAACAGACTGGTGCCAAGGTTCATCGCCTGAACCGCGCCGACAAGGGCGATATAACCTATCAGAAAAGTGTAATATCCCACGACCGATACCATCATATCCACCGACACACCGAATGCCTCACGAAACAACTGCGGAAAGGCGCCGAGCAACTGCGTAACCACCGCCGTCTCGCGGTGAAAAGCTGGAAACATAGCCAGGAAAAATACGGTTGTGGCTGCTAGCGCCATTACCCAGGTGAGTGTACTGCGGCGATACATCCGCAGCTCATGCATTAGGATGTTCATCGCGCTCCCTTATTGGTAATAATGGAGAAATACTTCTTCCAAGTCTGGTTCGCCGATGGATACGTTGCTGAGATTCAAGGCTGCCAGGCGCTGCATTAGCACATTGACGCTGCCGCGGTAGATAAAGCTGGCGCTGCGGCCATTGGTCTCTAGGCTGGTAATACCTTCGAGCTGAAAATAAGCAGGATCAAGGGGTGTGGCCGATTCTACTGCCACCTTTTTATAGCTGCTTTCGCGAAACGTGGACATCTTTTCTTCATGGATGATGCGGCCTTCCTTGATGATTGCTACTCGGCCGCATATTTTCTGCACCTCGCTGAGGATGTGCGACGAAAACAGGATGGTCGCACCGCGCTGGTTTTCCTGGAGCAAGAGACTAAAGAAGCGCTGCTGCATCAGCGGGTCAAGGCCGATGCTGGGCTCGTCAAGGATAATCAGGCTCGGCTCGTGGAGCAGCCCCTGGATAATGCCCACTTTTTTACGATTGCCGAAGGAAAGGTCATCTATCTTTTTACTCAAATCCAGGTCCAAGGTGTCGGATAGTTCGCGAATCCGCCGCGAGCAGTCTTTCTTATAAAAGCTGGCAGAATACCTGAGCAAGTCTCCAGCACGCATCGTATCGTAATAGAATACTTCAGAAGGTAAATAACCAACCTCGCGGGCGATTTCAGGAGCATAGCGCTGGCAATCCTTGCCAAATATATTGGCGCTGCCAGCGGTAGGATGGATGAGCGCCAACATCGTCCGGATGGTTGTGGATTTACCGGCGCCGTTGGGGCCAATGAAACCGAATATCTCGCCCGCCTCGATATTGAAATCCACATCCTCGATCCCGCGCGACTTGCCATAGTATTTTTTTAGATGCTTGACCTCGACCACAGGCATTCGAGATACCTCCCCGTACATATTGCTAGCGTTTGGTACCATTTCCACCCTTTCTAATCTGATAAGCCTAGCAGATAGAAAGCAAAGGATGCAGCACACCATATCCCGCAAAGTGCCCTCTCGAAGCCTCTTTGCTGTTTGCAGGATGCGAGCGGTTACTAGTGCAGCGGCGCACAAAGCGCGATGAGGTCATCCAGCCGAGCGGTAGCCAGACATATCACCGTATCGGCAGCACCATAATACAGCTTTACCTCGCCATTATCTTCCTGGATAGCGCCGCAGGGGAAAACCGCATGATTGCGGAAGCCGCCGGATGTTTCGTAGGATGCTTCCGGTGCCAGCAGCGGTTCGCGGCTCATCCCTATCACATGCGCGGGATTATCGAGATCGAGCAGCATCAGGCCCACGGAATAGCGCTTTTTCCAAGAAGCCTCCCAGCCGTTCTTGCCGCGCGCAGGATCGGTATCTACGGCGTGAAAGGTGCACAGCCAACCTCGGTCAGTCTTGAGGGGCGGCGCAGCAGGACCTATCTTGGTATTAGCATAAGGCACTTGCTCTACGGCCAAGACCAGTTGGGAATTGCCCCAGTAGCGCAGGTCGGGTGAATCCGAATACCAGATATCGAAACGTTCGCCGCCGCGCGAATATACTGGGAAGGGGCGCTCCAGGCGCACATACTGACCACCGATGCGTTCTGGGAAAAGCACAATATTGCGGTTATCGGGCACAGTCAGCGAAAGCACATCATACTGCACGAAATCGTCGGTGACGGCAATCCCGGCACGCACCCCGTGGCGCGTATCCAGCGCGAAACAGAGGTAAACCCGCCCTTCCAGCACAATCAGGCGCGGGTCATAAACACGCAACACTTCATGGTCGTGCATTTCCAGGCAGGGGAGCGGTTCAACCTGCCAACGGATGCCATCGTCTGAATAAGCCAGTCCCAGATTTGTGCCATCCAGGCGATGGTCGGCCAGCGAGCCGTAGTCGTTACGAAAAACCATCACGTAGCGCCCCTGGTATTTGCAAACCCCGGCGTTAAACACCAAACCGGCATTATAGGGCACATCTTTGGCGCTCAAGATGGGATTGCCTGCATAACGGGCGATAACCGGGCTTGAGTGCAAAACGCCCACCAGAGGTAATGGTTCCATTGAACTCCTTAAGCAATCTGGTACAACTATATGCCAGTGTAGTACCCCAGCGCAGTCAATTCGTCGATGAATATTGCTACTGAATAAAGTATAATCCAGTCTATATGGAGAGTAAACCGTATCATGTCGTCAGCAGTACATTCTAGTTCGGCGCTAGTTCCTGCAGGTATGCGGTTTCGCGCCGTCCAATGCAGCCATCATGATCACACAGCTCGGAACGCATCCACCATTTCCTGCAAGCGAACAGCGGCTTTGTATGCCAGATCCAGCAGTTGATCTTCATCGCTGATGCCGGTATTGCGTGCGCTCAATTCCAGGCTAATCCATTTGCTGTAGGTCGATTTGGCTATTAAATGCGTCAGGCGCTCCCAATCGACCGTGCCGGTAAACGGCAGCTTGTGCTGGTCAGAAAGGCCGTCATTATCGTGCAAATGCATCGCCAGCAGACGGTTGCCCAGTTTATCCAGCCAATCCAGGCCATCCCCGGCCAGATTACCATGCCCACAGTCATAACACAGCCCGATATAACCGGCGGGATACATCTCAAAAACAGGCGCAATCGAGTCCAGATGGCCCGGCCCGCCGTTCTCGATGGCGATGCGCACACCGTAACGACGCGACTCGGGTTCCAAGGTGTCCAGGGTACGGCGCACCCTGCCCCAAAACTGGCCGACTTCTAGCGTATCGGCCGGCGCGGTGGGCATATGCATGATGATGACATCACTGCCCAAGCGCCTGGCGAAATACATCCGGTTTACCACAAGCTCGATGCCGGCCAGGCGTTCATATTCTACCGGCGAAAGCCAATTCTTTTCCTGGCCGTCCGAGGCATGGACATCGGTCAATCCCAGGTGATAGTCGCGCATCCACCCCTGGATAGCGTCAATTTCGGGCTCGGCGTATAGAAAATCGGTATTCCATTGGTGACACCAGTGCACATGGGTAAAGCCATGCGCAGCGATACGCCGCAGGTAGGGTTCAGGGCAGCCAAGGCCGATCATATAATCGGTAGTAAGTGAAAGCACATGTCCTCCAAAGAATTAGGTTTCTGTTATCATACTTGGCAATGTAGTAGCTGCCAAGGCTAAATAGCTGCATTTGTCTTGCGGGCTGCTTCGCTCATAATGATCATATTAATACTCTACCAGTTATGAGGATGACTTATGGATACCGAAGCACTCAAACGCGCAACAGGTTACCGCGCAGCGGAATATGTCCGCAGCGGGATGGTCGTGGGGCTCGGCTCGGGCAGCACCGCCAGATACGCAACCCTGCGCATCGCCGAGCTTCTCCGCGAGAGAACGCTGCAGGACATTGTGGCTATCCCTACCAGCGAGGCTACTGCCGAATTGGCGCGCGAAGGGGGTATACCACTGACGACTCTGGAGGAACAGCCCGCGATCGACCTGACGATCGACGGCGCCGACGAGGTCGACCCGCAGCTCAACCTGATCAAAGGCTTAGGCGGAGCCCAACTGCGCGAAAAGATAGTGGCCTACGCCAGCCGCCGGGAGATCATCGTTGTCGATGAGAGCAAACTGGTTCAACGGCTCGGCAGCCAGGCGCCTGTGCCGGTGGAGGTAATTCGATTTGGCTTGCGCAGCACCCAGGCCGCGCTCGAGCGCACCGAGGCTGCGGTTACCCTGCGGCTGCGCAACGGCGAACCTTTTATCACCGATGAGGGCAACTATATCCTGGATTGCCGGTATACCCCCTATATCGATAACCCACCCGCGCTGGCCGCGGCGCTTAAGACTATCCCGGGAGTTGTTGAACACGGCTTATTTTTAGGGATGGCGCAAGCCGTGGTGGTGGCATCTCCGAACGGTGTGCGGGTGATTGAGAAATAGCATTGTAGTCTTGTAGAATATATGACCAAACCGCTGAAAACCAGGTTATTCGCCAGCGGCATTGCCCCCATCAGCTTGCATTGCGTATAGCATTTTCTGATGTCCCTGAGCGTTATTAGCCTAGCAGAAACAGGAACACATGCTAATCTTAACTCGGTATACGCTCGGTCGAGCTTCTAGAGCATTGGTCTCCAGATAGACTATATATCCATAGACTTGCATAAAACCAATAAAAAGGAGGCAAGCAATGGGCCGCATCAAGGCGACCAAACTGGGTTTCCAACTGGATGGCAAACCTTTCGTGCCCTGGGGCAGCGCCTACTTTATACCATATACCGGTTGGGCTCCCCAACTGTGGAGCACCTTTACACCGCAGCGTGTTGAAAGCGATATGGCCTGTCTGAGCGAGTTGGGTGCGAACGTGGTGCGCGTGTTTACCACCTGGAAGTGGTTCCTGGCGCCCAAAAATGCTGTCAATGAGGAGGGAATGCGCAGGCTTGACCAGATGCTGGCAATCGCCTGGCGGCATGGTCTGCGGCTTTTGATTACCGGTCCAGACCATTGGGAGGGCGCTCCGACATTTCTTGAGGATCATACAAACATATTTTATGACGACCCGATGCGGCGTGCGCGCACCGCGTTCTGGCGAGAGCTGGGCAGGCGCTACAAGGATGACGAACGCATCTTTGCATACTATGTTGCCAACGAGCCATGGGTTGGGCCCCACGCCAGCCTGTGGGCCGAGTGGCAGCCGGCCGCTCAGGCGCACGGCTGGCCGGAGAGTTTTGATGAATTACCCCCGGCGAACTGGGATAATCCTGAAGGCAGGCTTGCGCTCGAGCTTTTACGGCAGCAGACCGCCAATAGATGGCTGAGCACCGAGGTGGATGCTATTCGTTCAAGCGGCACCCATACGCTGATATCGTGCGGATTCTTCCCCATGGTTTTTCCATACTATGCATTTATGTCGTGTGGATTGCATCTGCAAGAACCGTCCGAGATGCTGGATTTCCTGAGCGTGCACCTGTATCCACACAAACCGAATACTCCCGAGGCCTTTCGCAAAGAAATCGACCGCATGGCGCTTATCGCGGGATATGCTGCATCCTTCGGCAAGCCACTGTTGATTGGCGAATACGGCTGTGTAGGCGGTAACACAGAATCATACAGCGCACCATGGGGGTCGGAATACCCGCCGACGAGTGAGGAACTGCAAGCGCTGTGGTGTCATGATTTTGCGCTGTCCAGCTCGGTATATGCCTCCGGTTGGCTTTGCTGGGGCATGTACGACATTCCCGAAGCCACCGACAGCACGCGTTACAGCGGTTTGTTCACCGCCGACGGACGGGCTAAAGCCTGGGCAGAGCAGTTCAAGGGGATGGCGTCGCAGGTTACTCACCTACGCGCCAGGGACGATTTGCCGCGTTATAAGTTTGACCGCTTCGGCTTGTATTCCGGCATAGTCGACCCGTTCAGCGGCCTAGAGAGCTGGCTCAAGCGGCGCAGGTTTGAGGGCGATTTCATCCTGGAAGACGGAGCCTAGGGAGACAACTAAGCAGGCGCCAAGCATCTTACAGTATGGCTAGTATCGCACAGGCTCCCACACGATGTAGCAATACATTGTCGCCAAAACTGTATAACCCAAACACAGCTCATTTGGCGACAATGTTTTTCATCCTGGCAACGCAAACGTTTGTAGCACGCCTTGGGTTCCAGATTGTTGCGCGCAATCCCCTTTTGGCGCAGCTTAGTTTGTGTTTGCTTTAGGCTCCACCTTGGTCCCGCAGTGCGGACAGACTATCCATTCCGGCTGCAACGCCTGAGCGCAGTTCGTGCAATGCGCCAGAGCAGCCGGCTCTGCGGGAGCCGATACAACCGGGGTCGATGAGGCCGAAGAAGTTGAGGCAGCACTTGCTTGGGTCTGCGTTGAAGCATGCGAACCACTGTGCATCAACGAAGAAATCCCCCACAGGATCAGCACAAAAATGCCGCTCCCCAGGAGCCACTTCCACCCCATACCGAACCACCCCCCGCGCAAGCCGCCCATCATCGGCGAGCGATTCATCGTCCAGGGTGTGCGGAAAAAGCCACTACTTAGGCCTATCCCAGTGGCCCCTGCCGATACTCGGCTATAGCCGATGGCGAAAAACAAGACTGCTCCCAAAAAGAACGCTACCAGGAACACAAGTACGATAATCAGCACCCATTTCCAACTGTTTTTCATACATTAACTCCTAACTGCCTATTCTAGAGCCAGATGGGATACCCATTCTATCTGCTCTATTAAGTAAACGCAGCAATCGGCTAATTCATTCGGTTACGGCATAGGAGCACACTCTCGCTGGACAAAGGCCGCGGTTGTCAGCGCAGCCAATGCTCGCGCAGGTAATCCATATAAAAGAGTGCATTTTTCACAGGGATATTGGCCGGCAAATGGTTGCCAACGGCCCAGATGAAACCCTTACACTGCATCGCCAAGGGTAAAGTGGCATCGATCTCTGCCTTGATTGCCGCACGGTCGCCGAATGTCAGCGTGCGCGCGTCCACCATCGATGCCAGCAAAGGATGACTTTGTCCGTACTTGATCACTACGGGTTCGAGCGGCATCATCGGTTCAAAGCAGAGAGCGTCGGCACCTGCCTCGACGATGTCATCCACAAACATCGAGTAATCGCCATCGGAAGTGAAGATGACCTTCTTGCCAGCATCGTGTAATACCTTCCAGAGCGCTTTATAGCGCGGGAAGATCTCTGCCCGATAGTATGACGGCCGCATAAATGCCCCCTGGCTCCACACCATATCGTCGTGGGACATAAACCATACACAGCTCGTTTGCGCCCAGGCACGTACATGGTGCAACGTCTGGAGATAGATGCTATCGAGCACCTTGGTGAAGCGGTCAGTGTAGGCGGCAGCCTCAAGCAACAAATCCCACCCAAAAGCGGCGATGGCGCCGGAAACGACCGTCTGGTAATAGCCGCCGGTGAATACCTGCTCCGGGAACGCAGCGCGCGCGTTATCGTATGAAGACTGGTAATAACGAGCCAGTTTTGTAAAATCGGTGTAGCCGTATTCCGATACGGCATCGAAGGCAAGCACCTCATCGACATCATGGAACGGCGAAATTTTGGGCTCGCGTCGGTCCACACCCCCTTCCATAAACTCGGCATGTCCCATATCGGTAGTGCGTCCGCGCTTTTCCCAAGGCTCAGGACCCTCGTTTGTCGACCAGATAAAGTCATAATCCCACTTTTCCATAAACAGGCGCTCGCGCTCTACCGACGGTATATCGATTCCCGTCACTGCACGGCGCAGCGGCTCGTGGTCGCAGTACTCGGTATGCGCCAGGCGCGGTGTCGGGCGCAGGTTAAGGGCATCTATACCGATCTGGTATGACATAGTAAAAGCCTCCGAATGCTATTCTATGTAAAAGTGCGGGTCATTCGGCCAACGGATATACGCCGTGTTCGTCCAGATATTCAGTTACCCATTCTACGCGCTCGATAAGCGAATCGGGCATCACATTATCGGCCACCCCAAGGATAAAGGCATCCCCCGGCGCTATTGTATGCAGGACATAAGCCATATAAGCCCGGAATTCGTCCTCGGGGATATGCGGCGAGAGCATCACCGAGGGCAGCCCGCCGAACAAGACGATGCGATTGCCCCACACGGCGCGGGCGCGTTCGAGCGTCAGCGGCACCATAGGGGCAGTGACGAAACATTCCAGCATATCCCAGCCAGCCTGTTCGAGCTCCGGCATAATCAAGGAAGTGTCGTTATCGGCGTGCATAGCGACGGCTTTACCGACGGCATGCATGAGCGGGATGAATTCCTCATAATAAGGGAGGATATACTTACGAAAGAGCTTCGGCGGCGTGAACTGCGAAGAGAGATGTGCGCCGTGCAGAATCAGCCTGGCCGGCGCAGCAGCGATGACCGGCCACAACCGAATGCGCTCAACCTCGCCCATCAAGGCCAGCAGGTGCTCGCATTCGGGCAGATAATCTGCCAGATGATAAAAAGCGTTATCGTAGCCAATTAAATCCAGAATCATGCTGTGGAAGGGCACATCGCCGACGTTGACCATCGGCAGACCGTCGGCGCCGATGTCGGCATCGTATTTGCGAAAGGCGTCATAGGCCGGATGCCAACGCGTATGCTCAACGACATACTCCCAGACCTTGTAATCCGCCGCTGCCTTGAGCGGATATTCTTCTACCCGCCCCGGCAATCCTTGGCGGTCAAGATCCGCAGCGTAATGCTCGACCTGGCGCACACTGCCGATAGGTGTATGCCACTCGGTGATACGCTTGCCCTCCCAAAGTTGCACCGTCTTTTCGACTTTTGAATCATAGGAGGTAGTATAGATATAACCGAATCGACCGGTCGTCGCGCAGCCGATAGCCTGCTCCACCTGGCACAGCGACATCCCCTCAAAACGCGCGGGGAGCGTGTTCTGACGGCGATGCGCCTCATACCACAGCTCCAGACGCGGCACCCAGGGAACTCGGTCAGGCGGCTGGTGGTTCAGAATGGCCAGTTGACGCTCACGATTGTTCATATACTCAACTCCTGCGAATAGCTGGCTGCATTATAGAAAACGGATACCGCACTGCCAACCCCTGCGGAGCCCAGTCAGGATGGTTTTGGCTGCCGACCGCAGGCACAAGCGGTATTCAAGCCGGAGATACGTCAAGCAAACAACAACGACAGCCCTATCCGGCACTTGTCGGCTATCCTTGGTGGGCAGCGCGTGCCAGTTGTTCCACCAGGAGCCGTTGCTCTTCAGCATTTTGGATGCGGCCGTCCAATAAGGCATCGCGCAGATACCCTAGAATTTCCTTGTAAATCGGCCCTGGCGGTAAGCCAAGTTGTCGCAGGAAATCACCATTGATGGACGGCTCAATCTGAGCAAGCACCGTCTCATACAAATCCAGGCGCTCGCGCACCACCTGCGACTCGGTGGCCACCGAAAGTACAAAACGCGCCTCGCGCGAATGCGGAGCAAGTAGCCGATAGATAGCGCTGGGCAGCATCGCATGCGCCGTTAAATCTCCTAATGAGGCGCGCAACTGCACCACCTCAACCAGGAGTTGGGCTTCCTCTGCCCCGATGTGCAGCCGAGCAATCAGGTCTATCAAGGTCGGCTTATCCATCCCGCTGGTGAGTAAAGCCAGGTAGCAGTGTTCAAGAACAGGCGTCTGCTCCTCAGCCTGCCGCTCGTGCACGCGCGCGCGCAGCCTATCAAACATGGCTGACATATCGCGGGTAAAGTGCAACTGCGGATGAAGATGTTGCAGTGCCCCCAACTGTTCGAGCCTCTCAAATACTTTCTCGGGCTTGGCTTCCGCCAGAATTAAATCAAGTTCGTGGCGCAGCCTTTCGCCGGTCACGTGGTCCAAGAGGTCAATTGCGTCATCGATGAGTTCCGTGGTGCGCACTTCGAGTTGGAAACCCAAGCGTTGCTCGAACCGCGCGGCGCGCAGGATACGGGTAGGATCTTCGATAAATGATAGATTATGTAAAACACGGATCTGTCCGGACAGCAGGTCGCGCTCGCCCCCATAATAATCCAGCAGCTCCCCGTATCGTTCGCGGTCGAGGCAAACCGCCATCGTGTTGATGGTAAAATCGCGCCGGTACAGGTCTTGGCGGATAGAACTCCATTCCACCTGAGGCAGCACTGAAGGCCGTTCATAGAACTCTGTGCGCGCGGTCACCAGGTCAAGCGTTGCAGGTGTGCCAGGAGGTGGCGTGTCAAAGATGATCTTGGCAGTGCCAAAGCGGGCATGGCTGCGCACGCGTCCGCCCCGCAGCACCGCCACACGATTCGCTACCGCAATCGCGTCACCCTCCACAACCAGATCCAAATCCATATTAGACTGTCCAAGCAGCAGGTCGCGCACAAATCCTCCGACGAGGTAGAGCGAAGCGCTCTCGGCTTGGGCTGCATCACGCACAGACAAAAGCAGAGCAACAAGCTCGGCCGGCAAGACGCTTTCCAGCAATAAACGCACATCGCGCGTGCGTTTTGTATGCTGTTCGAGAGCCCACAGCTTGATCAGGTCGGTGCGCGTAACAATGCCAACAAATAGGCCGTCCTTGACAACCGGCACCTGCCCCAAATTCGATTCCAACATCACTCGCCGCACCTCATCCACCGGGTCGTCCGGGCTGACGGCAACAGGTCCGGTATGCAGCAGGGTACGGATCGGCTGGTCGCCGCGGTTGTGATGCAGCGCTCGGTCAACATCGCGCCGCGTAAGGATGCCCATCAAGCGCCCATCATCGACCACCGGGAAGCCCTCATGTCCATAACGGCGCATGAGCACGGCAGCCTCCGCTGCGGAGAGGGTCATATTAAGGGTATGAACGTTATTGGCCATAATATCGCGAACCAATGCCGGAGGCACCACATGCGCTTCCAGCAGCCGCAGCAACTCAGCTTCCACTTGAGCGAGCGGCTGATTACGAACAAGAGCCGCCGAGGCTTTGCCGTGCCCCCCACCTCCCAAGGAGGCCAGTACTTGAGCTACATTGACGGCTTCTCCCGCGGAGCGAGCGATTATCTGGGTATTGCCCTCGAACTCGGCCAGCAAAAAACAAGCGTCAGGCTCATACATCGACATCACCTGGTGCACCAGGCCGGAGAGTTCATCCACATAATGGTCGAGTGAGATAGCGGTGATGCAGATATCCCTGCCTTTTACGCGGTGCGTATGCGCCGCTGAGAGCAGCTCGGCCAGCGCAGCCCGTTGGTCGGCATTGAGCGGCTGATTGAGAAACTCACCGGCGAGCTCCAGGTCCGCCCCCTGCTCCAGCAGCCATGCAACCGCCTTGCCATCGCTAGGGCTGGTTGTAGGATAAGAAAGCGAGCCAGTGTCCTCATAGATGCCCATCAGCATACAGGTTGCCCCAATGCGCGTAAGCTGGATGTCCCTGCGCTCCAGTTCCAGCGCCATAATGGTGGTAGTTGCGCCGACCGCTTCGATCTTTGCGGATACAGTGGACGGCAGAGGCTCCGGGGGCTGGTGGTGGTCAATGATGTGCACCTGGGTGTTTTCATCCATACCGCGCACTTGGGCGATTGCCAAGGCATCAACTATTAGCAAATTGTCGATATGCTCGCGAGGCAGGTCGCCTCTGTCGATAAAGGGCAGCACATCTTGATACAAGCTGACGAAATTCTTGGCATTTTGGTTTAATTTTTGCGGCAATAAGGCTATGTAATCCGGATACAGCAAGCTGGCAGCATACAGGGCTGCCAATGCATCCATATCCGTACGTTCATGGCTGGTGATAATGTTCATTAGTCTGCATCCATTCTAGCTATATTATACGGCTACGGTAAGCATTGACAACCCCTCGCTATACCCTATAATACCGGCAGCTACATACTCTGGAGAGCAATTTTATGCGGCGTAGCCAATCCCTGACTCGGCGCACAGCGTATCGGGTTGGGATCTGGATTTCGATGACACTGGTTGTGGCACTGCTGGCGTTGGATATATACACCATTACGAACGCGCTAAGCCGTTCGGAATCGAGTGCCCCCCTTACGGAACGGCGTACAACCGATACAGAAGTTAACCCTTACGGCGTCAATCTCTTTCTGGAACGTGAAGTTGAAGCCTGGAAGCGTGAAAAAACGCTCTCAATGGCTGCGGATGCCGGAATTGGCTGGGTCAAACTGCATTTCCCTTGGGAAGAGATTGAGCCTATCCGCAAAGGGGAGAATATCGATCCTACTAGCCACAACTCTACCTGGGCCAAATTTGACCAAATAGTATCCGAGTGCGAGCGTTATGGGTTACGTATCGTTGCCCGGCTTGACAGGCCTCCCGAATGGAGCCGGACGGATAACAGCTTGGCCACAGCGCCCCCCGATGATTACAACGATTATGGTGATTTTGTATACGAGTTTGTGCGCCGTTACCGTGGACGCATCCAGTATATCCAAATATGGAATGAGCCGAACATCTACCCGGAATGGGGCAATAGCCCGGTGGACCCCGCTCAGTACGTGGAACTGCTCAGGATAGCTTATCAACGCGCCAAGGAAGCAGACCCCACCGTCAAAGTGCTCTCCGCTCCCTTGGCATACACCCTCGGTCAGCCTCATCCCGAGGCAGGTAAATGGATTTCGATGAACGATCTGGATTACCTGGAGGGGATGTACGCCGCAGGAGCCAAAGATTACTTTGATATTTGCAGCGTGAATGCCTTTGGCTTTGACAGGCCACCCGAAGATCCGCCAGATCCCGAGGTTCTCAACTTTCAACGCGTAGTTCTCCAGCGCCAAATCATGGAAAAATACGGCGATAGTAGCAAAGCCGTCTGGTTCAACGAATTTGGCTGGAATGCAGCTCCTGCCGGGATGGATGCCTCAAAGCTCATCTGGCAGCGGGTTACGGAGGAAGAACAGGCCGAGTACACCGTGCGCGCTGTCGAGATGGCTCAAGAGGAATGGCCATGGGCTGGTGTATTCTTTATCTGGTATTTCAGGCAGGTTGGCAATATTACGCCTGACCAAGCGGATTACTACTTTCGGATGGTGGATGTAGATTTCACTACGCGAGCGGTTTATACCGCAATCCAAAAAGTTGCAGATAAAGAACCTGCTGCATCACCAGGAATTTACCAGGAATCGGACGCGCTGCTCCAGTATTTTGGGGATTGGCAAATTGTCCTGGATGCCCAGACCTCTGAAAATGCTTATCGCTACACCAGCTCTGCGGATGCTTCGGTTTCGTTTAACTTCGTTGGCAGCCGTCTCGATATCCTGACTAGGCTAGGTCCTTTGGACGGCAGGGTATACGTATGGGTCGATGACAAGCCGGTAGCGGGACTCGAGCAGGTCAATGGAAACAGCGTGCTCAATCTGAATCAGCAGGATGCCAGCTTTGAGTGGATTACCGTGTGGAAGGGCGACGAGGTTGGCAGGCATACTGTCAAGATGGCATTGGAAGAACTATCCTTGCAGCAAAGCCAGCCAACTAACCTGGTACTGGATGCTATCCGTGTAGCGGATGAACCATCCCAATTCCCCTGGCTGCGGGTTGTTCTGATCGGAGTGGTGATTATTGTGTTACTGGCGCTGTGCTGCTGGCTGAGACGACGCCTCAAGCAGCTTAAGCGCACTTAGCCGAGAGCGTCCCCACCACCTTCACGGCGTTCCCGAGTCTGTTCGCTGGCCTGGCATCCTTCCATTAGATCAGCCACCCAGGGGATATCCAATTCCTCGAGCTTGATACGGGTGGGCGCTGCAGTTTCCTGGCTCCACCCCATCATGCCGTACAGCGTTCTCTTGGCCTGTTCGAACTCCTCAGCCGGGATTGCCTTGCCGCCCACCGGCCCGGCAGGAACGGGCTGCATAATCCGTTCAGGCAATCTATCATCCTGCGGGCCGAACCCCTCGCGATAATTGAACGCTCTGGCCATGTTATAGGCACGTTCAGCCGCCTGCCATAGCTCGATAGCTGAGGTGCTCCATCCGGTAACCGCGCTGACAAGATCCACCTTTTGCTGGACTGTCCAGGAGTGGAACATACAGATGCCGGTCAGGTTATCCAACACCCGCCATATCATCACCTGGCGCACCAGTCGCGCCTTGGCGGACGATAAATCGTCGAATGGCAGCGGCTCGATGACGCCCAGCGGCTCGATCTCATGGATGCCGCCAACGGTCTGGTAGGCGTTGTCATGCAAGGAATGCATGTGGTCAGCGCCGGTCGGCGAGAGCGCTACACCCAAACCGTGGCCGTATTTGACGCGCGGATCATGCATAGCCAGATCCTGCCCCTTTATATTGACGGTATAGCGCGGGGCATCACCGCCGATCCATTCCGCTAGGCGGCGCGAACCCTCGGCCAGGACATCGCCGAACCCCTCGCGGCGGGCTGTGAGCTTAACCAGTTCGATCACCGCAGCTCCATCGCCGAAACGCAGCTCAAGGCCGTCGGTCTGTTCGCGAGTCAGTAAACCGCGCTCATAACACTCGATGGCCGTGGCTATGGCTGAGCCGGCGCCAATGGTATCCAGCCCGGCTGCATTGCAGAGCTGGTTAGCATAACAGGTTACCCGATTGTCATCGACGCCGCACAACGACCCAAAAGCGCCGGTTGTTTCGTATTCTGGCCCGCCATACTCACGTCTCACCGGGAAATCCGGATCGTTTATCTCAACTTCCCATTTGCACTTGATTGGACAGCCAAAACAGCTATCTCGTCCAACCGTCACGCTTGCCAACTGGTGTTCTGCCGATAGCTTCTCAAAGCCTTCGAACACGCCCTCTGAGAAGTTGCGGGTCGGCAGCCCGCCAAAGTTATTATTGTTGCGCACCATACGCATGGTGCCCAGGGTCGAAAAGACGGCTGAGCCGGTCTCTTTATAGTGGTCGCGAAACCACTTGCTCAACTCGCTGATACGTTCCGGGTCGGCGGTATATGGCCGCTTGGACCCTCGCACCGCTACGGCGCGCAGGCGCTTGGAGCCCATCACAGCGCCCATACCGGTGCGGCCAACTGCGCGATTCACATCGTGGATGATGTTGGCGATACGCGCCAGCCGTTCTCCAGCCGGACCAATCTGGGCCACGCGAATCCATTTATCGCCCAATTCCTCACGAATGGCATCCTGAACGTCAAGCGTCTCGCGGCCCCAAAGGTGGTCCGCTGAGCGCAGCTCTACCTGGTCATCCTTAATCCACAGGTATACGGGTGTCGGCGAAATGCCCTCAAAAATAATGCTGTCCCAGCCGGCACGTTTGAGTTCGGCCCCAAAATACCCGCCGCATTCACCTGCACCGAATCCCCCGGTCAAGGGCGATTTACCGCCGATCATATGGCGACCGCCGCCAGCTATCGGCTGCCCGGTCATCACGCCGGTAGTAAAAATAAGTTTATTTTGCGCCCCCAAAGGGTCACACCCAGCCGGCACCTCTTTGAGCAGATGGTAAGCGATAAGCCCCCAACCGCCCAAATAACGCCGCAATATAACCGGATCATAGGACTCGGTAGAAATCACTCCATTCGATAGGTTTACCCTGAGCAGCTTACCCTTATAGTCTTCGGACATTTTACCCCTCAGCACAAGTTACAAACGATTTAGCCAGGCCAGGTTGATCTTGCCATCGCGATGAACGATACGGCAGCCGGCTCCCGTATCGACGGTAAACTGCAGCCTCTCGTAGGCTGTCCAATCCAGGCCCAACCAGTTATATAAGCACAGGTTGATGATATCCGGGTGCGTCACCAGGGCAATACGCTCCAGATTCCAGGCGGAAGCATAAATCTCAATCCTCGCCAGCGCCGCCACCAGCCGCACCCAGCTACGCTCAATTCCATAGCGGTACTGCGCGGGCGTCCAACGCTTCGGATTTGAGCTAAAGATGACCTGTCCTTCCATATCATCCACCGAGAGCGATTCGAGCTCCTTAAGGTCCCAGCGCAGGACATCCGGCAGGCGCTGCTGGATGAAATCCGCGGTCTGCTCCGCGCGCACGGCAGTGCTCACGCACAGGAACTCAACGCCCCAGCCCACACACGCCTCAGCAAGCGCCCTGGCTTCGACAACGCCGGCAGCA
>JAJFUJ010000155.1 GCA_021372475.1 Chloroflexota bacterium
CTCCACGCCCGGAATCAGCGTTAATCCTGCGATATGCGGCAGGCTCGCGGCCGTGCTGAACTGGTTGTGGTCGGTGATGGCGATGAAATCGAGGCCATGGCGCAGGGCGTGCCGCCCGAGCTCCTCGGCGGTCAGCACGCCGTCCGAGGCCCAGGTATGGGTGTGCAGGTCGCCTTTTAGCAGCCTCAAGCGCTTGGGAGTAAAGGTCAGCTCGTAGGTTACCTGCACCCCCTCGGGCGCCACGTGGTAGGCGCCCACCAGGATGCGCCACTCGCCCGGCGCGAGCTCCATCGCGCGGTAACCCGGGGTTGAGCCGGTTGCGCTCATGGTCACCTCGCGCTTATCCGAGCCTGACGCCCCGGCCTGCGAGCCGTCGGGCGCAATCAGCCCCAGGTCGATGGTGTTGACCTCGCGGCGGGCGGTGAAAGCGCCGTCCGCTGCCTCATGGTGGTGCTCGTAGCTGTAGCGCAGGGTGAAGGATTCCGTATCATCCGGCATCGTGAAGGGCAGGGTGAAATAGCTGCCCTCGCGCTCGTGCCCGATGAACGTCTCCAGCATATGTGTCTCCGGCATATTTCTCCCGCATATATTACAGAGTTGGTTCGCCCAGCACATCCTTCAAAAAACGTCGGATGGCGCTATCCCAGAAAAACCAGTCGTGCTTGGCCTCCGCCTCGTAGTAATCCAGCGGGATGCCCAACTGCGCGCATTGCTCCTGGAACAGCCGGTTGAGCGGCAGCAGGTCATCCTGGGTGCCGCAGCAGGCGTATAGGCTGGGCAGCTTTTGCGGATGCAGCGCGCCGTTCTTGAGCCAGGTGAGCGGGTCGTGCGTTGAGCCGGCGAGTTTGCTGAGGTCGCCGAACAGCATCTCGAACTCGGGCTTGCGCGTGTCGTCGGGGTAAAGGTTGATGAAAGCCAGCGAGAGCACCCCCGACAAGCTGGCCGCCGCAGCATACAGCTCCGGGTGCAGCAGCGCGGCCTTGAACGCGCCGTAGCCGCCCATCGAGTTGCCGGCGATGAGGGTATCCTCGCGCGCGGGCGCCAGGTCGAAGACATCCGCCAGGTAGCGCGGCAGCTCCTCCGTTACGTAGCTAAAGTAGGCCTGGCCGTTGGGCATATCGGCGTAAAAGCTGCGCCCCGCCGAGGGCATCACCACCACCAGGCCGTAGGTGCGCGCCACGGTCTCGATGCTGGTATAGCGCTGCCAGGCGCTGGAATCATCGCTCAGGCCGTGCAGCAGGTAGAGCACCTTGCGCCGGCGCACCGGCGCATCGCCCATCGCCCCTGGGTCGGGCAGGATGATATCGAGCGGGATATCCATTTTGACAGTTTGCGGTTCATGCGTGATGCGAAAAAGCGCCATAGATCACTCCTTTGCTGCCTCAACCGCCGGCGCAGCGGGCGTCGGCTTGAAATCGATAAAGAACGAAAAGGCAAAGCTGATGATCATCATGGCCATCGGGAAGACGGCCATCAGGAAGCGCGAGGCCGCATCCGGGTGCGGCCCGGGCACATCGCCCGAGACGTAGCC
>JAJFUJ010000163.1 GCA_021372475.1 Chloroflexota bacterium
CTCAGGATTGGGGCGGGGGATCATATCTTCGGTCAGCAGCTCGGGATTATCCGGCCAGACGCCGTATATTGCCAGGCTGCTCATCATCAGGAAGCGATCCACATAAGCCTCTGCGGCAGCCTTGAGCACGTTCGCCGTGCCATTGACATTAATGTCGTACATGCGCTCAGGATTGCCGCGCGGTTCAATGATAAAAGCGAGGTGCGCTAGGGCATTGATACCCAAAGCTCTGAGTTGGCTGCCGAGAGATGGGTCGCGTACATCTATATTTATCCAGGTAACTTTGCTGTGCTCTATTCCCGGAGCGAGATCGACTGCGAAAATAGCTTCTACTTCAGGGTCATCCGCAAGCTGTTTGATGATTGCCTGGCCTACAAATCCAGAGCTGCCGGTTACGGCGATGCGAATCATACTGTTCCTCCGTAGTTAATTGGCTGCTCCTGCTCAAATGCGTACAAAATCAAACTACCTTCGCAATGGTATTAGTGGCTTGTGCCCAGGATACTGCCACCGAAATACAGTAGCCTGGCACCGGCTTATCGAAATGACGCTGCAGTTCGGTTGCCATCTGTTCCGGACTATATATAATAAGACTCCAGACGAACACTGTTTGTTGCGCGCTACCTGAATGGTCCAGCAAGTTAGTCCAAATGAAAGGATGACCAGCATGCCTCCCTTTGCACCCTTTCCACTGACCCCATCTGAGTTAGTGTATTTGAACGGCGAGCAGTATGCGAAAAAGCATTTGGTCAACAATATCAAGTTAATGCACATCGACCAATCGGTCTCGGCTAGCGAGCTAGCCTATGCGATGCTGGCGACGGCCTTCCTGGCCAGCGAAGCGGAAGGCGCGCTGCGTTTGGTGGTGGGCAAGCGCAAGACGCTACTTGGCGGACGCGACGAATTGTGCGCAGAGCCCGGCTCAGCCGGAGCTATTTGGCCTAAGCCAAGCCTCGAGAGCAAGGTACTGGAAAGCAGCGCTAGCCTGATGCAGCGTTCCGGGAACTTTATTTCCACCATTGTCTACAACCTGCTTGATGCGGATTGCGGCTCGCCCGGGTTCGAAATTATCGAGCTGTGTAAGCCATATATGGCTCAACGTAACCTTGCCATTCAACATGAAAAAAAGACTCTTGGCATCTTTACTACTTATACCTATGAACTGCCGCCGGCAACGCTGCAGGGGGCCAGGCAGTTCCCTATGGAACGCATCAGCCAGATGCTCAGCGGCACGCAGCAAACACGTCAGCAGTTGTGGAAAATGCTGATTGCCGGCATAAAAAGCGGGATTTCTCAGCGCGTCGAAAAGAGCTCGGACGATGACTGATGCGCCGAATTCAGCGCAGCTCGAGCGCAGAGAGCTACCGCTCCTGGAGTATGACCCATCCCACTCAGCAATCATCGAGCCAGCCAACCTTATCGAACCGTTGCCTGAGATACAATACTGTGTGTTGTGCTACTTTCGGGATGTTATCGCTCAGCTCAAGGAGCGTGGGCTGCTGACGGAGGTGGCCAAGCATGGTTCAGAGATGGGGGAGCTGCCGCTTTACGCGATACAGAACGGCCGGTGCCAGGTGGGCCTTATCCAGGCGCCGGTGGGCGCACCTTTCGCTGCAGCTATCCTGGACGAGTTAATCGCGCGCGGGATTGGCAAGTTCATGGTCTGCGGCGGGTGCGGCGTGCTCGATCGCCAGATTACTGTAGGACATCTGCTCGTTCCGTACGGCGCCGTGCGCGATGAAGGCACATCCTACCATTATCTCCCGTCCTCGCGCGAGGTGGGCGCCGATCCGGCCGTCATCCGGACGACGGCCGATGTGCTGGAAGCGCATGGTTACCCATATCAGCTAATCAAGACGTGGACAACCGATGCTTTCTACCGCGAGACGCCGGCCAAAGTGGCTTTGCGGCGCAGCGAAGGCTGCTTGACCGTCGAGATGGAGGCAGCAGCATATTTGGCAGTAGCGAGCTTTCGCGCTGTGCAACTGGGGATGATCCTGTATGCTGGGGACGATGTTTCCGGCGAGCAGTGGGACCATCGTACCTGGCAAAACCGCTCCTCCGTGCGCGAACGAGTTTTCTGGCTCGCGCTGGAAACCTGCCTCAAGCTGTAGTGTTTGCAGTGGAAAGAGTGCGTATAATTATAGATGCTAGCGGCATTGATGCTACTTTCCCTGTTGTAGATGAAGCGCTTGCCCGTTCGCGTAGCAGGCGCTATCATATCGGCGAAAACGACCGAGGAGCAGCTAATGGATACAAAATGGGCGAACCTGTTCCCGATTTTGCCGTGGGATGCGCAGCATGGTTTCGATGGCAAAGGCATGCGGCGCCATGGCTTGAAGAGTATTGCAGATTGCAACTTTACCATGGCAGGTTTCGTGTATCCGCAGGATTTGGCGGCCTGCGAGGAACTCAATCTGGCCGCCATTATGTATAATGAAGAGCAGCGCACCGCGGCCTTTCGCTGGATTGACCAAAGCGCTGAGCAAATCGATGCCATCATCCGTCGTTGGGTCGAGCGAGTAGGCAACAGCCCCGCCGTGTACGCCTACTATATCGTCGATGAGCCCGGCTCGCAGGATTTCCATAATCTTGGCCTGGCCGTTGCCGCGCTGAAAAAGTACGCCCCCGACAAGCTGGCCTACATCAACCTGTTCCCCAACTATGCCACGATGGGCGAGCCAGGCAAGTCGCAGCTTGGCACGGCCACCTATGAGGAGCACCTCGAACGTTTTGTGACCGAGGTAAACCCGCCGTTTATATCATACGACAGCTACCAGGTGCAGTATTCGCAGGATGCCCGCGAAGCGGACAAAATGGAGAGCTACTATAATAACCTCCTGCAAGTTCGAGCGGTAGCGCTCAGACACAACCTGCCCTTCTGGCAGATCGTTTCTCCGATGCAGATATTTGAACGTTCTATGCCGCCAACACCGGCAACGATGTTGCTGCAGGCCTATACTACCCTGGCTGCTGGCGGTCGCAGCGTCGGCTGGTTTACATACTATAGCTATGGCAGCAGCTATGCTCCCATCGACGACCAGGGTAACAAGACCTGGATCTGGTATTACCTGGCAGAGACCAATCGGCAGCTTCAAATCATCGGTCCGGTGATGAACGCACTGACCTCTACCAATGTGTATTTCAGCGGTTTGCAGCAGTATGCACCTGTAATGGAACACCTGCCGGCTCTGCCTGGGGCATTCGTTGTAAAGCTGGAATCCGAAATGCCTTTGATGGTTGGTGAGTTCGAGGATGAAAAGAAGCTACCTTATGTGATGCTGGTTAACCTTTCACCGGAGCGCACAGCTTGCGTCACGGCCATCTGGCAGGAGATATTAGGTAGGCCGGAGGCGCTATCGGTCGGCGACGGCGTATTTCATCCTATACCTGGCAATAGACCGTTGTGGCTGGCGCCGGGGATGGGCCTCTTGTTGCGCAAAAGCTAGTATCCTTACGGCAGATAAGTGAATACAGTGGGGTAGCCGAGGCACCGACCACGTTTTGAACGGCTGCTGGGTTGGCGGCATATTGGTCTGAATCCTACAGCCGATATTATCGTTAACTCCGTAGCAAGGCGGCGCTTCTAGTAAAAACCGAGTCCATACTCGAGGCAGGCATGGTTGCAGATAATCCTTCGAGCGCAACGATGATTTGGGAAGTCGATGTGCGTCTGTTAAGGAACCGTTTTGCCTGGTTCGATGTATTGCGCGCTGCGTGCACCGTCCTGATAGCCGGCGAAGTGGTCGTAGCCATAATGAGTTACCTTACGGTAAACAAAGTTGTGCTGATTCCCCTCAACCTATTGGTGGTTGGTCTAGTTTTATTTTGCCTTCCTTTTGGGGCTGTCGGTATCCTTAGCCATGACCGGCTGCGCTGCCGTTTTGAACTCTCAAACACCGGCATACGCTTCAACATCCCCACGAGTTATGGCCCTGTCTCTAGGTTCGCCCGGTTGCTTGCACCTTTAGCGGGTAGTTGGCGCGCGGTTACGTCAGTCGTCTTTAAGCTGTATCCGGAGCTGATACGCATCAACTGGGCGGATGTCTACAAGTTGTCGCATTCCCCTGAGGAGGGGATTATTACCGTCAGCGATTCGTGGCATTCGGTGTTGCGTATCTATACGGAGCCGGCGCAGTATGGTGAGGTGAGTTCTTTCTGCAAAACACACCTTGAAGCGGCAGAGAAGCTTCGCGGGGGGCGCTCCCAGCGCCGCAAAGCGACGCTTTTTTACCCGCTTCTTTCCTTGGCATGTATCATTGCAGCGCTCGCCACCCAAGCCTGGCATTGGGCAGACTATAACAGTACTCTGAACATCGGCATCACCGTCGCTTTGACAGCGATTCTTATGGTAAATACCTGGATGGCATGGTGGTGCAGTCTAATCGCAATATTTTGCAGCATTCTCAGCCTTTGGTATTTGGCATCCCTGACGATATGTGCGTTCAACTCGATGACCGGCGGGTTCGCTGGTCTGGTCGATGCTCCGCGTTTTTATCTGGCTTTTGCCGCCGGGTGCTTTTTTCTGGTATTGTGCATCGTCCGGTTATGCGATAAGGCGACGCTCACCAGCTAACGAAAGGGGGAGAGGCTGCCTGCTTCTCCCCCTCTTTGAACGCCCACACTATTCGGGCTACTGCTCGGTTATCATAATAGTCACACCGGTTTGGTCGCCATCCTCAACAGCCATAAGGCTTAATGAGCGTGTATCTTTGGTATAGGTGGCCATGCCTGGGATGCCGGAATCCTCGCCGGCTTCCCAACCACTATCAACGAGCGATTGGGCGTAGAACGCCATCGCCTCGTCAACGGTAGCTGCGACCTTGAAGCTGGTGATCCCAGAAAACGAAGTAACCTCAGTAGCCCCTTCCATCAAGGCAACGTCGTCGGGTAATCCTGGTTTGGCGACCCCTTCAGGAGGCTCGATGGTAATCGGTTCGTTCACCTCCGAAACTTCTGATGCGAACGACCAATCGTGCTGGGTACCATCTTCTGCGGTGCCTTTCCAATGCGAATCATATTTGACTACGATATTGTATTCCTCGGAAACCCAGACATCCGCCTGAGCCTGCTCGATGGTGCCTCCTGTACCGAGATAGCTGCCGACTACCGAAGCGCCGGTATATCGGTAATGCTTGGTTGCCAGGCCGTTGACTTGCTCTTTGCCAACTAGCTCGGCGTCTCCGCTCATCACCGATGTTGGGTCGGTAAACCAGCCGAGATCTCCAAACGACGAGGTGCTCTCCTCGGACGAGGTCATCGCCATCCATTCATCGGTATCCGACGACTTTAAGTATGCGTCGGAACCGATGATGATGAATTCGAACGAACTCTCGGGTTCATCATCTTTCTGCGCAATCCAAACAGTATGGCTTGCTTGCGGCTCTCTAACTTCCCACACCTCAACATCAATTGTGTTCACCGTGCTGGTGCCGTCGGTGAGCACGTCGGTAAACGAGCCTGATTGTACCAGGTGATAGCTATCCATGTTTTCAAGGGATTGTAGCTCTGAAGTATCCACCTGCTCGGAATCGGAAGTCGGTTCTTCAGGCTCTACCGTCGGTTTCGCCGTTGCTTTAGAACTCTCGCCTTGCGCGGTTGTTGCTTTGGATTCCGCACTCGGCTTTGCGGAGGTCTCGCTAGTTGCAGCCGTAGGGGATCCCGACGCTTGACCGCCATTGCTGCAGCCAACCAGGCCGCATACTAGCGCTAGAATAAGCGCGGCTGCTAAAATATTTTTGTACTTCACTACTCGCTCCTTTCACGCAAGGGGAAAATTCCTAGACAACGCTATAATAAAGGATAGCACACTCTCAATCCTCTAGCAAGGGTTTGTGTTGCCCATCATCGATTGGCCATTACCACACTTGGCATAAGCGGATGAATAGATTATGCTTGGGTCTACATTCTGTAGGAAAGGTGAATGAATGGATATTCATGCATATTTGAGCCAGATAGACGCAGCTCGGCTGCAGCAAGGCGTCTTCTACCTTAGCCACTCCCCGCTACCGCGCCGGGTAATGAACTGGAACATCCCTGGGCATGCGCTTTCCACGCTCGAGGAGGCAGATGCCTGGATTGCAGCGCAGTTGGCGAGTTGGGGCTATGCTCCAGAGCGTGACGATACCCAGGTGCGCGCATTCGGCCGTGATTTTTCTAAACCGCTCTCTCAGCAATATGCTGCACCGCCTGCCGACGCCCCTTGGTACACCGCTCATAATGTCCTGGCTAAAAAGGTCGGCTCTTTGCAGCCAGACCAGTTGATTGTGATTATCGCGCATAAGGATTCGCAGAGCTGGATTGCCTCGCCTGGCGCCAACGATAACGCCATCGGCTCTATGGCCGTGCTCGAGATTGCGCGAGTCCTGGCGGACTATCAGCCGCGTCATTCACTGTGGTTTATCTGGTGCAATGAAGAGCATACCCCTTGGACCTCGGTCACCGCCGCACAGAATATCAAGGCGGCCGGTTTGGACGTGCTGGCCGCGCTCAACACGGATGGCATCGGCGTCAAGGCGCCCAAGGATGCGGGGAGGCTGACAAACATCACGCGCTACACATCCCCCGAGGGGGAGCGGCTTGCAGATATGACAATTGAGCTCAATAAGCGCTACCACCTGGGCCTGGAGCAGAGCAAATTCCGCGGCGAGCGCCCCAACGATGATGATGGTTCGTTTATCAATGCCGGGTTCCCATGGGCAATCTGCAACACCGGTTCGATACCTTACGCTGATCCCAATTATCACGCGGAAGGCGACACGGCCGATAAGGTAGATTATGCAAACGCCGCGGTAACCGCTAAACTAGTCCTAGCAGCCGTCCTGCACCTGGACGAATACGGCAGGCCCTGAAAGGCGTATCGAATGGAAAAAGAAAGCAACGTAACTTGGTGGAAAGTTCTGCTCACAATCATCGGGCCGCCTATCCTCTTTGTGCCGGCGACTATTGTCCTTGCCGGATTTTGGGTGGTCTTTAATTTCGCCTGGAGCGCTATGGGAATCAGCCAGCCGATCGGTTACCTGTACTCTACAGCCATTATTAGCGTGGTGCTCTTTATCCTTTACTTGATGCACCATCGTTCGCCGAACGCCCGTATCTGGCTGGCGCCATCCGTCTATTGTACAGTGTTGCTGGCTGTAATGTCTTTTTCGACTCTTGGGCTATCCAATGCCTATCCTTTTATGCGGTTGGTAGCCGTCGTGTTGCTAGTTGGTTTATGGGCCTACGTTGGCTGGATTATCTGGACGATTTTCGCTGAAGTATAAAGGAGCAGCATGTTTTTAGAGTTCAGACAATACCGCATTAAGCAGAACCGAGTTGCGGAGTGGGTGAGCTTGATGGAAGCTGAAATTATCCCCTTCCAGGTATCCAAGGGGATGGACATTATCGGTAGTTTTATTGCGCCGCAGGAGCCAGACCTATATGTATGGATCAGGCGCTTTAGCAGCGAAGAGGAACGCGAGCAACTTTACAAGGCTGTCTATGATTCACCCGAATGGAATCAGGATATCAAACCAAAAATCGATAAACTGCTTGACCGTGAACGGATGGTCGTTACACGCCTGGAGCCGACAGCTATATCGAGACTCCGTTGATGGTCGCGCTGGCTTACACACAGCTCCATTCTGCTACACGCTGAGCGGCTAGATGATAGCGAGGTGTCGTCCTGGGCGCGTCGGTTTGCTGCGTTGGCTGCCGTTGGCGTTCATCCTGGCGTTCGGTTGCTTTCTGCGCGTCTACCAAATAGGCCAAAGCTGTTTTTGGTATGATGAGGCGCAGACGCTGCTGGTCGCCCGCCTGCCCCTCGGGCAAATCGCTCTGACGGCCTACCGTCCGCCGCTATATCACTACATCCTACACTTTTGGTCCATGCTGGTGCCCTCCACGGAGTTTTGGCTGCGCATTCCTTCACTCGTGTTTGGGTTGCTGGCGCTGGGCGGGGTGGCGCTGGTCGCAAACCAGTTGTATGGCCGTAAAACGGCGCTTGTGGCGGCGCTGCTGGCGGCCATCTCGCCGGTGATGGTGTACTACTCTCAGGAATTACGCATGTATAGCCTGATGACAGCCATCTTCCTGGCGATCTATTACCTCTTCAACCGGCTAATCCTCGAACGTTCTGAGCATTGGTCGAAATGGGTGCTGCTCTGGCTGGCGGAGGTCATCGCCCTTTACAGCCATTATTTCAGTGCGCCGTTTTTACTGACCATATCGGCACTCGCGATCGGCGCCTGCCTGCTCGAACAGCGCCGGCAGACGTTATGGAAATGGTTGGCAACACAAGCGGCGGTTGTCGTGGCATTTGTCCCCTGGCTGCTGGTTATTTTCGGCGGACGCGGCGGCATCAGCGATTATACCGCTGCTGAGTTGGCGCCGGTCAACCCGGTCGTCCCACAGGTGGACGATTTTCTCAAGCAGTTAGCTGGTTTCTACACCCAGGGTCCTCAGATTTGGGACCAACCCGCAGATCGCATCCTGCTGCTGGTTATCGCAGCGGGATTGGCTCTGGCATTTGTATTGATTATCGGCGAGGTAATGCGCAAAACACCCCATACAGAGCCGGCTACTCCTGGCCAACCGGCTTCGCGCTGGGTCAATGCGGACGTAATCCTTATCCTGGTATGCCTTCTGCCTGTACTGTTCGCGTCCGTGTTATTCTTGATCAAGCCGGGGGTGGTCAGCCCACGCCATCTGATGATGCTGAGCGGGCCGCTAATGATTTTACTGGCGCGTGGAGCTGGTATTATATGGAAATTACCCACATTGGTGCGCATTAAGCTACCGGCGTGGGCAGGGCATGTCCTGGCGCTAGTGTTCCTGGCTGCCGTCCTCGGCATCGAGGGGTACTCGCAGTGGCGCAATATGCGCAGCTCCGAGTCGCTGCGTCCCAATGTGCGCGCCCTGGCGCAAGTTGTAGCCCAATATGCAGGACCGAACGACCTGGTGCTGATGCCCTACCAGGATTATGCCTTCGATTATTATTTTGGCGACCGCGCACGCGTTTACCACCTCGAGACGCGCGTCCCGGATGTGGATTTGATGAACTGGGCGTTGCCGCGCATGGCGGGCGCCGAGCGCGCTGTGCTGATTAGGTGGGTGGATGTGTACGCCGACCCGCGCGAGTACCTGGCCTGGTTCTTGCAGTCGAATGGCAAACAGGTGTACAAGGGGTGGGTCGCTGACCGTCAGGTGACTGCTTTTACATTGAACGACAAGCTCAAGCTTCCTGAGTTCACGCCAATCGACATCCAGGCACAAATAGTCAAGCTGAATGCAGGTGCCTGGCCTGATACGGTGCCCGCCGACCAGGCGCTGGCGGCAGGGCTGAGCTGGGAAGCGCTGCAGGTTCCGCAAAAGGACCTCAAGGTTTCGCTGCGCCTGGTGGACGGGTATGGCATCGTCTGGGCGCGTGACGACCGCTACCTGATGGCGGAACGCGGCAACGCCACCACTTCAAGTTGGCAGCCTGGCAGCGCCTCGCGCAACTATTACCTGGTCAAGCTGCCTGCCGGTGCGCCGCCCGTGACCTACAGCCTGCAAATCACCGTTTATGATAATGATAAGGAGTATCAGTTCACGGACTCGGCTGGTGCCCCACTGGGCAACAGCTACACCCTAGGCAGTGTCCGCGTTACGGCAGCGGATGATATCCCTGCAGCGTTCGCTCAGGATACGCCGATGATGCCGGCCGAACAGGAACTTGCGCCAGGGCTGCAACTAGTTGGCTACCAGGTTGACCGCAGCCAGCTCCAGCCTGGCGCCGGCGCCTTTGTCATCCTGTACTGGAAGGCGCTCGACGCTGGCCTGGCAGATTATCCCGTCAGCCTGGAGCTTATTTCATCGACAGGCTTAGTAGTGGGTAGCCAGCAAGGGGCGCCTGCCAATGGAGCCTTCCCAACTAGTCGGTGGCGCGAGGGTGAACTAATTATCGATCGCCGGCTGCTGCGTGCCGACACTACTGCGGAGGCAGGTCAAGCTCGCGTTGTGCTTTCTATCCCTGGTTACGGCCAACTCGAACTCGGTGAAGTGCAAATTGAGGCTTCGACGCGCAGTTTTGTGCTGCCCAAGGTACAGTATCAGGCAGATGCCGTCTTTGGCGGGGTCGCACGGCTGCGTGGTTACGACCTGGAGGGCAGCAGCGCCAAACTCGGCCAACCCTTCTCACTGACGCTGTACTGGGAGGCGCTCAACCAGCAGGATCTCGGGACGGACTATGTAGTGTTCGCCCATCTGCTCGATAAAGACGGCAAGGTGATTGCCCAGCACGACGGCGCACCGAATAACAGCACGGAACCGACCTCAGCGTGGGTTGCAGG
>JAJFUJ010000178.1 GCA_021372475.1 Chloroflexota bacterium
GCCTGAGCCGTCCGGCGCTCAACCGCACGCTGGCTGCCGTTAGGAGGAAAACGCCCATGCCCGATGAGCTGGATTTGTTGCTCGAACATGTTTCAGCCGCCGCGCGCGTCCTGCCCGGCGCCGTTGAGCTGCATCTGTTCGGCTCCGCGGCCAACCCCGCCACCCGCGACGGATGGTCCGACCTCGATTTGCAGGTCGTTAGTGAGTACCCGGCGCTCAGCCAGGCCGCCTGGCCGGATATCCTCGGCCTGGCGGGCACATTGGAGCTCATTTACCCGCTTACGGATAATCCTCACGCTTCGGCCTGCAGCATCGCTTTCGCGGGTACCAGCCCTTATCACAAGGTCGATATCGGCCTGAGCGCCCAGGACGCGGCCCTGCCGTTCGGCTCGGACGAGCCGCACATCCTGCTCTGGCGCCAGAACGCGCGTCTGGCGCCGGTGCCGTATCCGCCGCATAGCGCCTACCAGCCCGAGGTTGGCACCGCGGCCCACTTCCTGGTCGGCCAACTACTCGGCGCGGTGCGCTATCTCAAAGCTCGCCAGCGCGGCCAGCAGTTGGCGTGCTGGCGCTACCTGAGTGCCGCCCTGAACGGCGTGCTTATCTGCGTGCGTTGGGAGGGCGACCCCTTGCGCTTCAACGCCGCGCCGCTCTCCTCCCGCGAGCATGGCAAACTTGACCAGCGCTTGGCCGCCGCCGAACGCGAAGGTCTGTTTACGATGCTTGACCTGCGCACGCCCGCGGCGATGGACCGCGCTTTCCTGGTGCTGGTGCGCCGTATATCCGCCTGCATTTGTCCGGATTACGCTGCGAGCGAAGCGCAGCTCGCCCGCCTGGTGCGCGAGTACCTGGCGTTTATGGCGGAGGAACTGGCGCTGGCGCCGTAGCCTGTTGTGCATTCCCGCTGGTCAATCGCGCTGGCGCTGTGTATAATATGTTCAGACCGTGCTAAAGCGTTCAGGGAGGAACGATGAAGGTAACTATTATCGCGGTGGGTTCGCGCGGTGATGTGCAGCCGCTCGCAGCGCTGGGGGTCGGCCTCAAGCAGCGCGGGCATCAGGTGCGCCTGGCTGCCGGCGATGAATTCGCAGACCTCGTCAGCGGCGCTTCGCTTGATTTCGTGCCCCTTGGCATCCAGATGCATCGCACCATCGCCCAGTATAAGGATTTTTACCAACTTGTGGCCGCCATCCGCAAGAACGTCATCGCGGCTGCCGGCAGCGGCCAGGATGCTTATATCTCCGACTTTATGGGTATCGCTGCCTGCACGTATGCCCGCGGGCTCAGCGTCCCTTATTTCTATGCTGGGCTGATCCCCGGCCTGCCGACACGTGCTTTTGCCCATCCGCTTTTCAAACCACGATCTTGGGGCGGCTGGTATAACCTGCGTACCTACCGTATGGCCGATACTATGGCGCTGCGCAACTGCCCCGACGCGAGCTGCCTGCTGCGCGAGCCGCGCCCGACCTACTTGTACGGCTTTAGTGAGCATGTGGTGCCGCGCCCGCCCGAGTGGGAGGATTACGCACACATCACCGGCTACTGGTTCCTGGATCGGGCAGCGGGCTACCAGCCCCCAGCCGCATTGGAAGCCTTCCTGCAGAAAGGGCCTCCGCCGATTGTCGCCGGCTTTGGCAGCGCCGAGACCGGGCAAGGCCGCCGCACGGCCGACCTGGTGATGGCGGCTCTGGCGCAGACGGGGCAGCGCGGGGTGTTTCTGACGGGCTGGGGCAACATGCTCATCAATGACCCGCCGAGTAATGTCTATGTCACGGATGCGGTGCCCTATGACTGGCTCTTCCCGCGCGCCGCGGCCGTCATCCATCACGGCGGAGCCGGCACCATCGCCTCGGCGCTACGCGCCGGCGTGCCGTCGGTGGTCGTCCCCTTTGGGCTCGACCAGGTTTTCTGGGGGCGGCGCATCCAGGAGCTGGGCGCGGGCCCGCAGCCCATCGCGCGCAAAAGCCTGACGGTGGAAAAGCTGGCCTCGGCCATACGCCTGGCGGTGGAGGACCCCAACTATCGTGCCAGGGCTGCCGCGCTGGGCGAGAAAATTCGCGCGGAGGACGGCGTCTCTCGCGCGGTGGAGATTATCGAGGCCGGCGTGGCCGAGTACAAGCCGGCAGCGCTTGGCGCCTGAAGGCGGCGTACTGCTGAGCGATGAACTGAACGACGCCGAATAGAAATACAGAGGCAAAGGGCGCACTCTTTGCCCGCGGCAGAAGACAACTCTAGCTGTTGCGCATCCCAAATGCGCATGATTCATTGCGTGCTGCGGAGGATGCCTATGCAAAACCATGCTTCTGTAGATGCCTATTGGCAGCGAACTCCGGAGCAGCTTCTGGCCGAACAGCGTTCGGCGCCGCAAGGGCTGAGCGCCGATGAGGCCGCTGCACGCCTGAAGACCTATGGAGGCAACACCATCCGCGCTGCCCGGCGTTTGTCGCCCCTCGGCATGCTGCTCGGGCAGTTCATCCAGCCGATTATGCTCATCCTGATAGCCGCCACGCTGATCTCGGGCTTTAGCGGCGAGTGGGTCAATGCTGGCATCATCCTGGCGATTGTGCTGGGCAGCGCGCTGCTCAGCTTTTTCCAGGAATACAGCGCCAACCAGGCTGCCGCCAAACTGCGCGCCCAGGTGCAGACACGCGCTACTGTGCTGCGCGGCGGCGAGGAAATCTCCATCCTGGCCGAGGAGGTGGTGCCCGGCGATATCGTGCTGCTGTCGGCTGGCAGCCTGATTCCGGCCGATGGCATATTGCTTGAAGAACGCGACTTGCACGTCAACCAGGCCGTGCTGACCGGCGAGACCTACCCTGCCGAAAAAAAGGTCGGCGCGGTGCCGGCGGATGCCAGCCTGGCGCAGCGCACCAACTGCGTGTTTATGGGCACCAGCGTGCGCAGCGGTAATGCCCGTGCCTTGATGATCCACACCGGCATGCGCACCGTTTTTGGCGGGATTGCCGACCAGCTCGAACGCCGTGCCCCCGAGACCGAGTTCGAGCGCGGCGTGCGCCGCTTTGGTTACTTTTTAACCCAGGTGATGCTGGTGCTCGTGCTGGTTATCTTTGCCATCAATATGCTGCTGCACCGTCCGGTGCTCGATGCGCTGCTCTTTTCGGTGGCGCTGGCCGTCGGGCTCACACCACAGATGCTGCCGGCCATTGTCAGCGTCACGCTCGCCAAAGGCTCGCAAAAGATGGCCGCGCGCGGGGTGATCGTCAAACGCCTGGCGGCCATCGAGAATTTCGGCAGCATGGATACGCTCTGCACCGACAAGACCGGCACCCTCACCGAGGGTGTGATGCGCCTGGACGCGGCATTGGATACCGCCGGCCAGCCTTCCGAAGCGGTGCAGCGCGCGGCCTTTTTCAATGCCAGCCTGCAGACTGGGCTGCCCAATGCCCTGGATGAGGCGATCCGCAGCCAGAAGGCGTTTGAACTCGGCGCGGTGACCAAGCTCGATGAAGTGCCTTATGATTTCCTGCGCAAACGCCTGAGTGTGGCTATTGAAGAAAAAGGTGCGCGCACTCTCATCACCAAGGGCGCCCTCGATAACATCCTCGAAGTGTGCACGCTGGAGCGCTCCGGCGGAGCTGACGTGCCACTCGATGACGCGCGCCGCGCCGAGGTGCAGCAGCGTTTTGCCGACTGGAGCGCGCAGGGCTATCGCGTGCTTGGCCTGGCCCAGCGCACTCTGCCTGCTCCGCCGCCCTACGACCGCACTGCCGAACACGATATGACCCTGTGCGGCTTTTTGCTCTTCTTTGACCCGCCCAAGCAAGACGTACGCGAGGTCATTACCAGCCTGGGGAATTTGGGCGTATCCCTTAAAATCATCACCGGCGATAACCATCTGGTGGCCGAGCACGTAGCCGATGCCGTCGGCCTGAAGGTGACGGGTGTGCTGACCGGCGCACAGATTGCCGATATGAGCGATGACGCACTCCTTCACCTGGCGGAGACGACCACTCTTTTTACTGAGGTTGACCCGCAAGAAAAGGAGCGCATCATCGTGGCGCTGCGTAAGCGCAACCACGTGGTGGGCTATATGGGCGACGGCATCAACGATGCCCCCGCGCTGCACATCGCCGATGTGGGCATCTCGGTGGCGTCGGCTGTGGATGTCGCCAAGGAGGCCGCCGATTTCGTGCTGCTGCGCCAGGGTTTGGATGTGCTGCACCAGGGTATCGAGGAAGGCCGCAGAACCTTCGCCAATACCATCAAATATGTGTTCATCACGACCTCGGCCAACTTTGGCAACATGTTCAGCATGGCCGGCGCCTCGCTCTTTTTGCCTTTTCTGCCGATGTTGCCACTGCAGATCCTGTTGACTAACTTTTTCACCGATTTCCCGGCCCTCGGCATCGCCGCCGACAGCGTCGACCCCGAGATGGTGCAGACCCCGCAGCGTTGGAATATCCGTTTTATCCGCCGCTTTATGGTCACCTTCGGCCTGGTCAGCTCGGTCTTTGATTACCTGACCTTCGGCGCTCTGCTGCTAATGCTGCATGCCGCCGAGGCAGAGTTCCAGACCGGCTGGTTTGTCGAATCGACCCTCACCGAGCTGCTTATCCTGCTGGTCATCCGCACGCGGCGGCCCTTCTGGAAGAGCAAACCGGCGCGCGTGGTGCTGGTTGCGGTGGTTGCGGTCGCCCTGGTCAC
>JAJFUJ010000201.1 GCA_021372475.1 Chloroflexota bacterium
GGGCTCGGGATGTGCGTACCTTTGCTAGACAATTCCTCCAGCTCGGGCGAGGGTTCGCCCGCGACCAGCGTGGGCTGAGAGCCCACCCAAACAAGCAGCCCGCCATTGTCGGCGAACTGCTGCAGCAAATGCAGCGTGCTAGCTTCGAGAGTCTCGGCAGGCGGCACGACAACGGCTGTGTAGGCTTGTGTGCCGATGCGCAGCTCTCCCCCCTGCACATTGCCGTGGCGGCGCATAATGCGCTCATCGCCATAATGAAAGAGCACATGGGCGGCTTCCAGCGCATAGCTTGTCTCCATAAAAGCCTGGTTCAGTTCCCTGAGGCCGGGATTCTCGGCGTTGTCATAGTGCAGCCAGGCGCTTTGCTGCGGGTGCAGGAGCAGCACATCGTAATGCACTTCGCCTTCGGCCAGCAGCATGCCCAGGCGCGACATCGCATCGTTAAAGAGCCGATAATCACCCCACCAGGGTTCCTGATAAAACAGCGAGGGCGGATAATCGCGCTTGCGGATGCCGCGCAGCGAATACCCCTCCAGATGCTGGCAGAGTTGGGTTACGCCGCGCACGCACTGCCACTCATAGATCCATTTGAGCTCCTCAAAGCGCACATTCCAACCCGTCAGGGCAAATGTCTCGCTCAGGATGTGTTTTTTCCCCAACTGATGTGCGACCGAAGCCACTTGCAGGGGCGTGGTAATCGGATCAATGTGGCGGCCTAGCCAATCCATGCCGGGCATGTGGAAGAATTCGTAATGCGGCATCACTGCGCCATTGGAGGTGATCTGGCTGTGGAGCGTCTCCTCCAGCACCATATGCCCTGTCAATTGAGCGCCATTGCGCTCGCACCAGTCATATATTTGCTGGGTAAAGTTAGTCACAAAGAGCTCTTGCACCAACCACCAGAAGCGGTAGCGCGTGCGCTGGTAGCTGTCCAGCGGCAGGAAGAGTTCGGGCAGGTGAGGCAGCAGCTCTTCAGCGTATGTCTCACGGTAGCGTTCCTCCATAATGAACGACCAGGGGATCCCGTTGCGCGATACCTGCGGTTCATCGGTGAAAAAGCCAGGCATCGCCGCGCCCATATCGCCCTTGAACCGTTCGACATAGGGTTTGTATATCTCCTCCAGAAAGGCGGCGGTTACCTCGTCATCCAGGGTATCCACATAAAACGGATTGATATCATAGTAAAAGTGGAATGTACGGCCATCCGCCAGCCCGATGTTGGTGATGGTGCGGCCGTCCTCGCGCGTCGCTGCCTGTTCAACCTGCTCACAGCGCAGGTATTTCTGCTGCCAGGCCACACCGCGTCCGTTAATCAGGCCGTTGCCAAAACCACTCGGCCAGCCATTTTCGTCATAGGCCCAGGCGCCCATGCCGCGCCGGCGCGCCTCATCGATGCTGGCGCTGATATTTGCCATCCACTCTTCGCCCATATACGGCGTCTGTAAGCCGCCGCGGGCGTGCATAAAGAAGCCGCCGATGCCGGCCGCCTCCATCTCCTTAATTTGTCGGCGCGATTCGAGCACATCCAGGCGCTCGTTCCACGACCAGAACGGGATGGGGCGGTACTTTTTCGGGGGATTTGCCAACTGCTCTAGTAACGTAGGTTTCATGCTAAGCACTCCTTCATTTCCATAGGTACGGGAGTATGATACAACCGTTTGCCTCATCTACCAACGGTGCAGCGGTTACTCGATAGTTATCACGGCGAGTTCGAGAGTATCCTTGCCTTCGCTCGTCAGCAGCCGTTGGCCTGATTCGGCGTCGTACATGCCCACCAGCAAATGCAGGCGTGTACCCGTCGACAGCAACTCGCGCGGCAAGAAAACGGCGTGGCGGTCGTTGAGCAGCTCATCAGGCTGCCAAGTGCTCACCGGACGTGCCCCGTTGGCCGGGATGCCGTCATGCTGGGCAATCAGGCGGCCGTCGTCGTCTACCAAATGTAAAAACACCTTGTAATCGCCTGCCAGGGGCTCTGCCAGCGACCAATCCAGCTCGACAGCCAGCGCCTGGTCAGCGCGCAGATGGGCGCTCCAACGGGCGGAGCGCAGCGCGTACGCGCCGCCGAACACCTCACCGCGGGTATTGGATATCCAGTCGCTGCTCGCGCGGGTATAGGCCAGGTAGAGCATATCGTCCTGCCATTCGGCGCCGGCAGGATACAGGTTCTGAGCGAGCCAGTCCGTCAGCGGGGCGTTGGGGCCATAGTTGCCCTGGTATTGGGCGAACCACAGGCGCTGCTGAGGTGCCGTTCGGTGCGTGATGCGCGCGGCCACGGCGTCGATTGGCTCGATAATCGGGTCCCAGCTCAAGGCATAGGACCACGGCGCATCTCCGGGTTGGCGAAGCGCTTCATACCAGCCGGCGTGGGCCAGCACATTATAATATACCAGGTCATCTGAGCCGGCTCGGGCTGCCAGATATCGATAGTCGGCGCTGGGGTCGAATGGGCCGGTCACCTCGAGCGATTTTTCATAGACAAAGCTGCTGCTGACAGGCCAATAGGCTATGCCGAGTACGAGGCAGGCAGCCACCAGGAGCGGAGCCCACAGGCGCGAGAGCTGATCGAGCGCCCAGGCCAGCGCCAGCGCGAAAAAGGGAACTATCGGCAGCAGGTGGCGCACGGCAAACCAATACACTCTCGCGCTGAAAGCGGTGCCGATAATTCCCACCCCCAGCACGCACAGGGGCAGCAAAAGCGGCTTGAGCGGCGCATGCCTGCGGATGCCGGCCGCTACCCCGCCCACCAATGCCACTGTTAACGCTGCAGCCGCCCAGGAACGCGCGCTGTAGATAAACGCCAGGCCTTGCAGGGCGGGCATGACATTAGCCAACGTCTCACGCAATGCATCCGCGCCGAAAAGGGGGGTCGTGCCAAGCCTCCCGGCCAGTGTGGAGCGGGTGAACCACAGCCAGGGTAGGTAGGCGGCAATGAGGGCTATTCCGGCCAGCAGTAAACGCCAGCACTTTTTCGGGCGGGCGATGACGCCGTACAACCACAGGCCCAGCAATGCCCAGGCTGAGAGGTAAAAGGTGTATAGCGAAAGGATGCTGGCCGCAACCAGGCCAACCAGGCTGCCCCAGGAGGATGTGCGCAGCTCGCGCAGCATAAACCAACCCGCCAGTAGTACTGTGCACGCCGAGAGCGCATACATCCGCGCAACCTGACCGTAATAGACAAGCAATGGATAAAGAGCGGCGACCAAGGCAGCCAGCAATGCAATGCGGCGGCTCCCGGCCCATTCTTTGGCGGTGATATATGTCAGGGGGATGGTGAGTGTGCTCACAACGACCGAAAAGAGTCGGATAGACACGGGGCTTTTGCCGAATACCAGCCACAGCTTGAGCAGGGCAATATAGAGTGGGGGGTGCCACTCCTGGCTGCCGATCGCGAGAACGTCAGCCCAGGGCAGGCTGGCATGCGCCAGGCTCCAGCCTTCATCCCAGCGCAGCACTGGCTCCCCGAGGCGGTACAGCCTCACCGCCAGCGCCAGCAGAATTATTGCTACAAGCCAAAGGAGAGGGCTCTGAAGAACCTTCTCCCATCTGCGCTTGACGCTCAACTTTAGCGATACGATTGTCGACGATTCCTATTGTTCAGTGATATAACGAGTACCACGATTACGAGAACGAGCGCGATGACCAGTAATATGATACCCGGATTCGCAGCCAGTTTTTGCCACAACGTTTGTTCCTGTGGCTGTTCGGTTGGGACAGCCGTTGCTGCAGCCTGGGTAGGCATGCTGGTCGCAGCCGTTGCCGGGGTTGCCGATGCGGCAGCCTCAACTACCTCGGTGGCGGCTGCCGTTTTGGCGACGGTGGCAGTCGGCAGAGCGGTAGCCGAAGGTATGGGCGTTGCGCTGGGTATCGGCGTCGCACTTGGGATTGGCGTTGTGGTCGGGATAGGTGTATCGGTAACCTCGGAAGTGGGGCTGGGTTCGGGCGTATCGGTCGGCATGGGCGTATTGGTGGCCGGCGGTGCCACGACGACCAGACTGGCGTCATCAAGGTAAACATTGTTGTCCTGGCTGCGGTAATCAGGATATGAATAGACGAAGACCGTTACCGAGGAGCCAGTCGCGGTTGCTTCAACCTGGAGCTGCTGCCAAGCATCATAGGCGTTGACCTCGCTCGTCCAGACAATCTCACCAGCGTAGGGATCAGTACCGCCGTCCGGGTCGATGCCGATGCGCAGGTGCATCGCCGAGGGATCGCCCGAAACAGCCCCTGAGCAATTGCCTTTGGACTCGTTATCGCACGACCAAGTCATCACCCACATTGTGAGGCGCAGGTAACTGCCCGGTGTAATGTTGTTTACCACCTGGTAAACGCCAGCTTGAAAATTGCCGAAACTGTGAAAGTATTGCTGCGCCAGCCAACCGCCGTGCACACGGTTGCCGGGGTAGTCCTGCGTGGTGGACATTTTATACTCGGGTGCCAGCAGGTATCCCTGGCTTGTAAGGTCTGATGAGCCTTCGGTATACCAGGCCAGCCACGGCTCAGCGATCAAACAGTTTTCCTTACCGGGGATGGAAGCGGTAAAGGGCGCCTCGAAACCCGGGTTCTGTAGCAGGTTTGGGCCATCCGCAAGAACGGACATAGCTGTAAACACCAAGCTCAGTACCATTAGGGCAACTAATGACAGTGCAGCCATGCGCAATTTGCGAATATGCATTGCAAACTCCCTCGGTTAGGATAGAGCTAGCATAGTTAAGAGTTTCCAAATGTCAAAGCGCTTTATATCCAGCGGTCATTTGTTTACGAATCGAGCGCAGTGTGTTATCCTAGAGGTAATCGAAAGGCAAGGGATTCTATGAATGCACGCACGAACGCTCAATTTCTGGTAACCATCGACGGCGAGACGGCAACGGTTGGCACGGCTGCCGAACTGGCGGTTGCCCTGGATGTACTGCAAGGCGCATATGACCGCTCTGTGCTTAGTCAGCTCGCGCCGCATCTACCCGCGATAATCCGTTCCGGCAGGGACCTACTGACTATCCTACGCGCGCTTGTTTCTGATGACCAATTATATCTGGTCAACACGCTAGGTGCAGGACTGGAGGATATCATCCATGACAGCCGCGAGCTGCGCGATATCCTGGCGATGGTCTCCGATAGCATTGTCGAGGAGACCTTACTGCGCCAAATCGGGGGCAGTAAGCTGCGTCAGCTTGCTGCTGCGCCGGCCGAGTTGGCTGATCTGCTGGAGTGGATCTATGGTGATTCAGACAGCCTGCTGCTGGGACTGCTGGGCGATGCCCATCTGGCGCAGCTCTTTGACAGCGGCGGGGAACTGAGCCTGGTGCTGGCGATGCTCAGCCGTCCGCTGCAGCAAAACCTGGTCAGTCTGTTGGGTTGGGATACAGTCGTGGAGCTCATCCATAACTATGATGATTTGGCGGCGCTGCTGGGGGCTCTCCCTGCCGGAACGAGCGCCGGCTTAATCGCGCACATCCCTGCCGAGCGCCTGCAGCGGTTGGTGCGCGATCCTGCCACTTGGCACAAGCTCTCCATATCGCTGGAGCAGCGCGAGCTTGATCTGCTGCACCTAAAGTTGGAGGCGGCTCATGCCCAATGAGACCATCCGCACCTGGCAAAGGGAGGAGGGGAAGAAAGGCTCGCTGGGACCGCTCAAAGGCAGCAAATACTCGTTGATCGATGCGCACCTGCATGTCACTAATTTCATCCAGCAAACGCCTGGCGGTGATGTGCTGCTCGAGTATATGAACCAGGCCAATGTGGGCAAGGCGGTCATCTTTGGGCTGCCGGTGGCCAAGATGTGGTTCGAGAGTGACCGCGAAGAGCCCGATTACTACCTGGCGAACGACTCACGTTGTTATTACTACCAATATACTGATGTCATCGTAGCTGAGCTCGTGCGCGCACTACCTCAGGCAGCGCGGGAGCGGTTGTATCCGCTGATGTGCGGCTTTAATCCTACCGACCGTTTTGCTGTACGCGATGTAGAGCGCTTGTATGCCCAGTATCCCGAGGTATGGAGCGGGATAGGCGAGCTACTGCTGCGCCATGACGACCTGACAGCCCTTACCTACGGCGAGCCGGCGCGCGCCAACCACCGCGCCCTCTGGCCGATATACGAGTTTGCCAGCGCCTATGACCTGCCCGTGTTGATGCATCAAAACGTTACCTCGGTCACTAAAAATGACCATCCCGTCTATCTTTACGAGTTTGAAGAGGCAGTGCGTGCCTTTCCGCGCACGCGTTTTATTCTGGCACACTGCGGGATGTCGCGCCGAGTGCTGGTGCCATTCTATTATCAGATGGTCGAACGCTTGCTGGAACAATACGACAACGTGTGCGTTGACTACTCGTGGATTATTTACGATGTAGCCATCTGCCCGAATGGCCAACCATCGCCTGACTGGTTGGCGCTCAGCGAGAAACACAGCGACCGCATCTGCCTGGGCTCCGACCTCGTCACCCGCTTCGAACGCTTGGGGCCTGAACTGCAACGCTACGATGTGTTTCTTGACCAGCTTTCCGACAAGGCGCGCGCTGATATCTGTTGGCGCAGCGCTGAACGCATATATGGTGGAATGAAGGGGCGCGTGGCTGCAGCTTCTAAAACGGATCAACCTTGCAATAACGTATAAAGGAGATGGCAATGCCAGTTGAAGCACCATACCCAGGATTATCTGAAATTATGGAACTGATGGGCGAGGCGGGACGCCGCATCTCGGAGATCGACGCCAGCGAAGGCGCGGCGGGCAACATCTCGGTCTATATTGGTTGGCCTCTCGACCCACGGCGCAAATTCCCAATCGAGAGCAATCTCGAGCTGCCTACTGCGCTGCCAGAGTTGGCCGGCGCGCTGTTTCTCGTCACTGGCTCGGGCCGGCGCTTGCGCGAAATCCAGGACGACCCGGCGGGCAACCTCGGCGCGCTGGTGATCGAACAGGATGGCAAAGCAGCCAAATTGTATACCTCGCCGACCTGCCTATTCGCCAAGCTAACCAGCGAGCTCAACTCGCATCTAGCCGTGCATTATGACCAGATAACCCGCACAGGCACGAACTTTCATGCGGTGATTCATGCCCAACCGCCGCATCTGACGTATCTGAGCCAAATCCCGCGCTACCAGGATGAACAGTACCTGAACCGCCACCTCCTGCACTGGCAGCCTGAGCTGATCATCAACCTGCCTGAAGGTATCGGCAATATTCCCTTTTGTATCCCGGGCTCTGCTGAGCTGATGGCGCACACTCTGGAAAAGCTGCGCAACCACCGCGTGGTGTTGTGGGGCAAGCACGGCGCGATGGCGCGCTCGGATATGTCGGTCAAACGTGCCAGCGACCGCATCGAATACGCCGAGACGGCTGCCAAGTATGAGTATATGAATCTGGTGAACGGCGAGCAGGCCGAAGGGCTCTCGGATGAGCAGATGCGTGCCATCTGCGCGGCATTTCATATCGAGCAGTCGATTTACTAACTCAAAGGGGGATTTGCCAGCAGGCTCTCCTCCTTCCCGCTTGGCGTTAGTGATATGCCGGTAAATAGCTGCCGTGCGCTTCGATAAGCGCATCGCACATGGCCACAATCTCGTCGATGGTCAACTCTGCCGCTGTATGCGGATCGAGCAGAGCGGCCTGGTAGACATACTGCTTTTTGCGGGTCAGCGCGGCCTCTATCGTCAGTTCCTGCACATTGACGTTGGTGCGCGTTAGCGCAGCGCACTGCGGGGGCAGGTCGCCCACATAGGTCGGCGTGATGCCGTTGCGGTCGGCCACGCACATCACCTCGACGCAGCAGTTATTGGGCAGGTTGGTGATCAACCCCTTGTTGAGCACATTGCCCCCAAAGGGAAGCGGGATACCTGTCAACACAGCGTCCATAATATACGAGGCATACTCCCCGGTGCGCTGATGTTCGAGCGGCTTATCCGAAACTAACTCGTCCCGCATTTTCTTCCAGCTCTCAATCTGGTTGACACAGCGGCGCGGATATTCATCGAGCGGGATACGAAAGCGGTCGATGAGTTCCGGCGCCTTGTTTTTGATGAACCAGGGCACATATTCGGAGCTATGCTCACTCGATTCGGTCACATAATGGCCGAACCATTTCATGATTTCAAAGCGCACGGCATCGCGGGGCTTGTACTCAGGCAGTTCGGCGCGGCGCTTAATTTCGGGATACAGGTCCTGGCCGTGGCGCGAGATGGAGAGCAGCCAGCCCTGGTGGTTGATGCCGGCAATTCGCCACTGCAGATCATCGTCGGGCAGTTCGAGTTCGCGGCAGAGGTGTGATGCGCAGGATTGTACGCTGTGGCACAGGCCGACGGTGTGCACAGAGGTACCTTTGAGGATAGCGCCGGTGAGCATTGCCATCGGGTTGGAATAGTTAAGGAGCAGCGCGCTGGGCGCAACTCGTTCGATGATGGCGCAGTAATCGAGCATCACCGGGATGGTGCGCAGCGCACGAAAGATACCGCCGATGCCGAGGGTGTCAGCAATCGTCTGGCGTAAGCCGAAACGCTTGGGGATCTCGAAATCGATGACTGTGCTGGGCTCGTAACCGCCCACCTGAATGGCGTTGACAACAAAATCGGCCCCCGCTAGCCCCTTGTCGGCATCCGCAGCCAGATAAGCTTGTATCCGCGCGCCGGCGCCAAGGGTGTGGTTGATATTGCGCAGCATCACTTCCGAATCACGCAGACGCTCGGCATCCAGGTCGATCAGTGCGATTTTGGCTTCGCGCATGCTTGGCACGTTCAGGCAATCTCCCAGCACGTTTTTGGCAAAGACGGTGCTGCCCGCTCCTAAAAAAGCTATCTTGACCACTAGGTGCCTCCACAAATGAATCGGTATATCGGTGCGATTCTAGGCGCTTCCAGGGGAACCTGCAACCCAGGAGAGTGACATCAGCCGCATGAGCGGCATGGCTCAAGCCAAGTTTCGGTATATGGAGGCTTGTGGTAAAAGTATCGCTGGTTGACCATACTATAGAAGTGCAATACATTATCAGATGGTAGTTGCTGAAGGGTAGATTCGTAATAACTATGACAACGCAGCCTTGAGCGCAACAAAATAACTCGGGCTTTGTGCATAGGTGCTCTCTGCAAAACATCGCCTAAGGCTAGGGGCTTGAGCAATTACGCATAGTTGATATGATTAGTTTCGTGAGCAGGATATGGAAATTCAGGATATGTGTAATGCGCTGATAGTTTAGTCACCTCCATCGTTCTAGATAAGCATGTATCTAGGAAGGTGGCATACTATAAAAGGATACGTGTGTTAAAGAAAATACTAAATTTCGCCGCTGTATATCTAGTTTGGATCGTCAGTAGCGCGATCGCTGTATATACGATGATCAAGAGTTGGGAGAATATCCTGCTGATTTATACTGCTTTAGGATGGAGCAGATGGGGCACGAATGCCGTTTCCAACTTTTCGAT
>JAJFUJ010000236.1 GCA_021372475.1 Chloroflexota bacterium
ACCTCTTTTTCAACACCCTCTAAATTGGGGATATTGACAATCTGATAACATTGCTCTATATTTTTATGCTTGATATGTAATCGCCATTCAGTCTAGTATCTATTTAAACGACTATTTAGAAAAACGATGTATATCTATAAATAGGAGGTTAAGAGATGAAACGGATTACGCGTACATGCCTTTTTCTAATAGTAGCCTTTGCACTATTATCATGCACAACTTCTCACGATAAGCCCACAATTGACATTGAATGGGAAGTAGCAAAAGCTTTAGCTCAAACAGCAGAAGCGTTTACATCCACTCCTTTACCTACCGAAACTATGCCAACAACCAATACCCCAGTACCTACTCGTACAATAGCTGTTACAAATACTCCAAAGCCAACTAAAATACCAGTGCCAACTGCAACAATTACAAGAGGAAGCTTTAACTCGCCTTTTCCATTTGCTGAGGAGATTGATTTAGTTAATTCATCGTCTGATAAAAAATCAGAATGGTCATTACAAGTTCTCAATGTTATACGAGGCGATGAAGCAAATTACATAATAAATGATGCAAACCAGTTTAATGATGATCCTCCAGTGAATACGTCTTGGATGCTAATTAAGGTAAAAGTCACATTAAAAAATGGTAATGCACTCACGCTGGACGCGAGTGACTTATCAGTCATTTCAAATGGATTATTATATGCTGGGTCGACTTTTGGTGTTTGTTGTACAGAAAATAATGGCTATCCAGAACTCGACGCAAATATTGCAGTTCCCGGTACTTCAGTAGAAGGATGGGTTATTAGGCCAGTTGGAATTGATGATAAAGCGCCATTGATGGCACTTAATATCACTAAGTATAGTCCAGATATGACTAAAGGATTATTCTTTGCACTGAGTAAATAAACTGTATTACTCGCTTTCTCTCCTGACCTGGCTGTGTTAAACCAGTAGCAAAGGAGGAAGCATGCCAGCCACAGAGAAACTCACTCGTGCTCACTTAAGCATCCTGGGATTTGCCATGTTCGGTAATATCACCAAAGCCTGCCGGCGAGCAGCTCGTAGCCCATCCTGGTATGGATAGGCGCAGCGGCAGCCCTGCAGGTAGCCTTTGGAGAGGGGTAGCTACTGATAGGGCAGGCAGCCTTCGGCAGCAGGCGTGTGGATACCCTCGCAAGCTGCTCCGCCGGCCAAACCTCCACCGATGATGACATGCTTGCTGTGCTGCAAGGCGTACCTCCTGCTAACTTCGCCGTTATCCCCTTTTTTACTATACCCAAGCGCGCAAGCATGCGCCATGCCGCGGCAGAGGAAGCTTGACGCGAGCGGCGCATTGCGGGATAATGGCTTATGGGGGGTATCGTTTTGTGTATCAAAGGATACATATGGACGTTTATTTAATTCCCGGACAAAAGAACAGGAGTGAGCCTATGCAGGAGGAACGGGTAGTTGTGTTTATCGACGGCTCCAATCTTTACATGGGGTTGCGGCAGGAGATGCCCAATGCCCGCATCGATATGGGGCGCTTTGCCGCCAAGCTGTGCGGCGCGGGACGGATGCTGGTACGCACGTATTACTATTATGCGCCGGTCGAGCAGGAGAACGATCCGGAGCTATACCGCATGCAGCAACCATTTTTAAAGGCGCTGCGCAATATCCCTTACTTTCAGGTGCAGCTCGGCAAGCTCGAGCGCACGCCCAGCGGCCAATACATCGAAAAGGGAATCGATGTGTATCTGGCGACGGATATGTTAAAATACGCTTATAAAAACATTTATGATACGGCCATTATCGTCACTGGTGACGGCGATTTTACCTACGTCGTGCGCGAGGTCAAGGACTTGGGCAAGCATGTGGAGAACGCCTCGCTGCGCTCCAGCCGTTCACTTTTGCTATCGCAGACATGCGACCGTTTTACCCAGTTGGATCAAGCCTTTTTTAACGAATTATTAATCGCTTCGCCCATCTCGAACACAAACTATGCACAAGCAGCCGGAAATGGTTCCAACGAAGAAACCGATGAGCGTAGCGAACATCTCGACCACCTGAGTGCCGATATCTAGCCTTGGATTTATGCAGCCTATGCAATACGAATAGCCGGGAGGTGCCGCATGAACAACGCTAAACGCACAGCGCGCATCTGTATGGTCGGAAGCTGCATGGTTGACTTGATTTCACGCGTGCCGCGTCTGCCGCAACCCGGTGAGACGCTGGCTGGCGCCTCGTTCAGCATCGGCTACGGCGGTAAGGGCGCCAACCAGGCGGTGATGGCAGCCCGCCTGGGCGCTCAGGTGGCCGTTGTGGTGCGCCTGGGGCACGATGTGTTCGGCGAAAACACGCTGGGCAACTTTCGCGCGCAGGGGATCGATACCGCCTATGTGACGTTCGACGACACACGCTTCTCGGGGGTCGCGCCGATTGCCGTGGACCAGTTCAGCGGGCAAAATGCCATCATCATCGTGCCTGGCGCCAACAGCGGGCTCACCCCCGAGGTGGTGCGCGTGGCCGAGCCGGCTATCAGCGCGGCGGATGTGATCATCTGCCAGTGCGAGATCCCGGTGGAATCCAGCCTGGAAGCGTTTCGCATCGCCAAGCGCAATCCGAGGTGCACTACCATCCTCAATCCGGCGCCGGCGCCGGATGCGCTGCCGGATGAACTGCTCAGGCTCACCGACCTGCTCGCTCCCAACGAGAGCGAGGCCGAGCGCCTCACCGGGCTGCGCGTGCTCTCGATGGAGGAGGCGGCCGCTGCTGCTGCGGCGCTGCAAAAGCGTGGCCCGCAGCATGTGGTGATTACCCTGGGTGAACGCGGGGCGCTGCTGGCCAGCGGTCATACGCCGGTGATGTATGTGCCGGCCGGCCGGGTGCAGGTCGTCGATACGACCGGCGCCGGCGATGCGTTCATCGGCAGCCTGGCCTGCTTTATCGGCGAGGGACGCGAGCTGGCGCAGGCGGTGCAGTGGGCCTGCCGTATCGCGACCCAAACCGTGCTGACGCCCGGAACACAAACCAGCATGCCCACCCGGGCCCAGGTGGCGCATTTGCTGGT
>JAJFUJ010000248.1 GCA_021372475.1 Chloroflexota bacterium
CCGCATACTGCGCACTTGCCCACCAGCACGCCTTCGTCAAAGAAGCCGGTCAGTCCTTCTTCGCCCTCATAGCGCTCGCACATCGCGGCGATAAACTGCTTGCTGCCGCATTCGCAGACCGGCGTTTCGCGGCGCTCCGGCTGCCGATGCTCCCCGGTGATGCCGAACAAGACTGCGCCGCGTCCGCAGCGTGTGCAGCGGCCGGTCATAATGCCGGCAAAGTCATATGGCTCGGAGCCCGTGTGGTGCTCGATTGCCAGCTCAAAGGGAACCGGGCCGCACTGATCGCACTCGAAAACCGTAAAAGTATGCACATCGCCGGCATATCGCTCAGCCGCGATGCACTGCCTTGCGAATGCTTCGAGGTCGCCGAGCAATTCCTGCATTTTGCCACTACCTCCCAGCAGCATCTTGAAAGCCAGGCCAGTATATAGAAGGTTACCGCAGCGCTGATCTGCAAAAAGCACGTTAAGCCAATTAGGAAACCGAGGTTCACACCTTGCGCTGATGGCTGCCCGCATGTATCAGCGCTTGCACCTTCGCGCGGTTTCGGATATCGTATACTCAACACTACAGGAGGAGAGCATATTATGTCTCAAGTAAAGGTCACCGGCAAATCCTTCAGCGTTGACGGCGAACTCTATGTGCCCTGGGGAGCCAATTATTTCGTGCCCGGCACGGGCTGGGCGCCGCAACTGTGGAAAACCTTTAACGTCAAGCGCGCCGAGGCCGATTTTGCGCTGATGGAATCGCTGGGCGTCAACGTCGTGCGCGTCTTTGGCACCTGGATGAGCTTTGTCGAGGACGAAACCCATGTGAACGAAGAGGGCTTTAAAAAATTCGAACAGATGCTGGCCATCGCCTGGAAGCATGGCATCCGCCTGCACCCAACCGGCCCCGACCACTGGGAGGGCGAGCCGGCATTCGTGAACGGCGCCAACTATATCATTAGCGAACATATGCTAAAGGCCGGCGAGAATTACTGGCGCGTGATGGGCTCGCGCTTCAAGGACGACGAGCGCATCTTTGCCTTCGACATCCTCAACGAGCCTTCCATTCGTCCCAACGACGACTTTTGGGCGGAATGGGAGAAAATCGCGGCGCCAAACGGTTGGGAGGCACGCCCGGACCGACGCGGCACGCTCAAGCCCCCCGAGGCTACCCTGGCGTTCAACAAACTATGCTACGCTTACGGCGACAAATGGCTGGAACGCATGACCGCGGCCATCCGTTCCAGCGGCACCAGCACCCTGGTGACGGTCGGCTTCCTGCAGAGCATCTTCCCCCTCGCCGGTTTCTGCGGCTTCCATCCGGCTTGGGCGGCTAAACACCTCGATTTCCTGAGCTACCACTATTACCCGGGCCTGATTGATGCCAGTCTGCAATACCGCCGCGCGCTGGATCGCGGGGCGCTGACGGCTGCCTATATGGCCGGGTTCGGCAAGGCCGTCTTTAACGGCGAGTTTAGCTGGATGGGCGGCAACACCGAACTGGTGCAGCTTGGCGGCACTCAATTTCTGCCCTCGGGCGAGGAGCAGGGCGCCGTGTGGAACCGCGACCTGGTGACGGCCACCCGCCCCTATGTATGCGGCTGGCTCAACTGGGGCACCTTCGATGTGCCCGAGGCTCAGGATTGCACCCGCAACTCGGGGATGGCCGCCGCCGACGGCACTGTCAAGGCTTGGGGGCGTATGTTCAGCGACATGGCGCCGACCATCGCTAAAAGCAAACCCGCCAAGGGGCTGCCGGTCAAGACCTTTGATCCAGCCTCACTGGTGGATCCGCTGGCGCGCCAGGCCGAGCTACTGCGCCTGACGCTGGAATTGCGCGCTCAGGGGGATTTCATCCTCAAAGAGGCATAGCAACGACTCTGGCTCAGGAGGGCGGCTGCAACAGCCGCCCTTTCATTTTTTGAAAGCCGTTGACTGCAACGCCAAGTTCGCTGTATAATAAGAATATTCCCCTGACGAGTCATGGGAGAAGCTGTGCTGCTCTGGAACGCGCTTGCGGCCTAGTGCTGTGTTACATGAGGAGAGTTCCGATGAAAACCAGATGGATTTTTGTCTGGCTGCTGGTGTTGGTTCTGTCGATGGTTCTGGTTATGCCTGCCGCTGCCAAAGGGCTGACAGGTTCATTCTACACGACCTCTGCGGGCTGCACGGCCGGCAGCGTCACCCAGTTCGAGGCGGCAGCGGATGTCTACCTTGCGACTGCCCGCGGCAATGGCCAGGGGGGCAGCCTGCCCGACGGCAGCTACTATGTGCGCGTCACCAGCCCCGACGGCGAGCTGCTAGGCAGCAGCATCACGGCCAGCGTGGTCGTGACAAACGGCGCTTTTGCGAGCTGTTATCAACTCATCAAGCTCGTTACAAAAGCCAGCGACGGCGCCCAAGGCTTTGACCTGACCACCGTGCCCGGCGGAGTGTTCAAGGTCTGGCTCAGCCCCGACGCCGATTTTGCCCTCAGCAAAACCCATAACTTTACCCTGCAGGCCGCCAGAGCTACCGCTCAAGCCCAGGAAAAGAACCCTAGCGGCGCACCTGAGGACGATCAAGGCGATGAGGTCGACGACGGCTCTGGCAGAGGCAACGGCCAGGGCGGTTGGCGCAACCAGTTCTTGCAGTTTCTCGAGCAGTGGCGCCAATTATTCATGACGCACCGCTACGGTGTCGCAGCTTGATGCATCCACTCGAATCAGGAAGGCTTTTAGCAGCGATATACAGGCTGCCATTACCTTGTCGCCTTTCCGACATGCACGCATTGTATCCTTGGTGGCGCATTTTCCACGAGAATTCGGGAAACTAGGCCGGATTGCCTATTGCATTTTACTTGATACGTTATATACTGGTATTTAGCCATGGGTATGCATGCTTGGCATGGGTGGATGCCAGGTGGGGGTTTTGTCTGGCTGGGTTGTTCCTTAACAGGCTGGAATGAGCGCATTAACATGCGCTTGGGGGCTTTCCTTACGACTGCTGTAGCAGATGATATCGTTATCTCTGGCGGCAGTCTTTCTGTATCGCTAGCAAATCTAGCGAGAAAGGAAACTCCCATGGAAATCAAGCTCAAACTCGCTCTGTAGTTTCCCCTTACTTGCCTACAAGGGCAGCTTCAGCTACCCA
>JAJFUJ010000008.1 GCA_021372475.1 Chloroflexota bacterium
AGTAGGGCGGGAGGGTATCGAACCCTCATGGGGTTGCCCCCAGTGGATTTTAAGTCCACAGCGTATGCCATTCCGCCACCGCCCCACAGGCCCAGCATCTTAGCTCGATTGGATTATCCTGTCAAAGTATATAAGATATAGCCTATGCGAGTTACGATAATATCCAAAGCATTTGTCGTCGGCGCTTATCAGCGCAAGCTTGAGGCGCTGGCTGCCCTCCCCAACATAGAGCTGACGGCCGTTGTACCGGCATCCTGGCGCGAGGCCGGGTACATTCAGGAACTCGAAATCGCCCATACCCAGGGGTATCAGCTCATTACTGCGCCGTTGGCGTGTAACGGATCGTTCCATCTGCATTTCTATCCCACATTGGCCTCTATATTACGCCGAATTCGGCCGGATGTATGCCACGTCGATGAGGAGCCGTATAATCTGGCCACCTATCTGGCCGTGAATGCTACCAGGCATATTGGCGCCAGACCGCTCTTTTTCACCTGGCAGAACCTACTGCATAGTTATCCTTTTCCGTTCTCGGCGATGGAACAGGCCAACTACCGCAACTGCCGCGCCGCCATTGCCGGTAATACGGAAGCTGCGGATGTGCTGCGCGCCAAGGGGTACCAGGGAAACATCGCCTTAATCCCACAATTTGGCATAGATCCTCACCTGTTTGAGCCGGCGCGAGAGCCGCACAAGGGAGTATTTACTATTGGTTATGCCGGGCGGTTAGTGGAGCAGAAAGGATTAATGGTGCTGCTGCAGGCGCTTGTACTGTTGGATGGTGAGTGGCGCCTGGAAATTAGCGGCTCTGGTCCCTTAATGCCGAAACTGGTGAGTTTCCTGCAAAAGTATACTCTTAGTGATCGGGTGGTCTTCCACCAGCACATTCCCTCCGAGGAAATGCCCGATTATTACCGCAACCTAGATGTGCTTGTGTTGCCTTCGTTAAGCACGCCAAGCTGGAAGGAACAATTCGGGAGGGTTCTGATTGAAGCGATGGCCTGCGGAGTGCCGGTTATCGGCTCGAATTCGGGCGAAATCCCGAACGTCATCGGAGATGGGGGGTTAGTAACCCCCGAAGGGGAAATTGAGGCGCTGTCGGAGCATATCGAACGTGTGCGAGATGACAGCGCTTTACGGCAGGATTTAGGCCAGCGCGGAAGAGCACGGGTGCTGGCGCATTACACCCACGAGTGCATCGCCGTTGCAACTATGCGGGTATACGAGTGGCTTGCCTCCGACAGCAGCCCAACGCCTGGTTGGGGCTGGGCTTCAGAGGGGATGAAACAGTGAGTATGTGCGGTAGACGCCCGCGCATCGCGCTGAACGCGTTGCTCTATTCAAGGTCGCTCACTTACCGCGGCGCCGGAGTCAGCCACTACATAGACGGCTTGCTGCGCGCTCTGCCTGAATCCGATCCGGCCAGCGATTATACAGCGTTTGTATCTGAGCCGGATTTGGAGATAGACGGCTGGAGACTTGTACATCCTCGGTTGGCGTCCAGCAAGCCGTCGCACAGGATTTTGTGGGAGCAATTCGCTCAGCCATCCGCCTTGAAACGCGCACAAGCCGACCTAGTACACGCGCCAGTATATGTCGGTCCGTTGCATGCGCCATGCCCGGTCGTGGTGACTATTCATGACCTCAGCCATTTTATCTATCCAGAACTGTTTCAGCCGGCCAAGCGCGCCTATCTGCGGGCGATGACCCGCTACACCGCCGAACACGCCGCAGCGGTCATCTGCGATTCGGAGAGCACCCGTCGGGATGTCTTGCGTATCCTGCACATCCCTGAGACTCGTACCCACACGGTGCTCATTGCGGCAGACGCAGAGATGCAGCCTTTGCCTAAGGAGACGGTAGCCCGTTTCAAGCGGGAACGCCAGCTTCCGCCTCGCTACATCCTGTGCGTCGGCACATTGGAACCGCGTAAAAATATCACGGCGCTATTGAAAGCTTATGCCATCCTCTATCAACAGAACCATTCTATCCCGCAGTTGGTTATCGGCGGGGGAAAAGGCTGGTATTATCGTTCCATCGAACAGCAGGTGGAGCAGTTGGGCTTGAGTAAGCAGGTATTGTTTACCGGCTTTATACCGCAGAACGAATTACCATTGTGGTATAATGGTGCCGAGTTGTTTATATATCCATCAACGTATGAGGGATTCGGATTACCTCCGCTCGAAGCGATGGCTTGCGGAGTGCCGGTTGTTACCTCAAACAAGTCATCGCTGCCTGAAGTAGTTGGCAACGGCGGCGTGTTGATAGATACCAGTAATCCGGAGGTCATTGCGCGAGAAGTGCAGCTACTACTGAACGAACCAGAACTCCTTGACGACCTTGCCAAGCGCGGTCTAGAGCAGGCTCGTTTATTCTCCTGGACGAAGACTGCACAGCAAACCGCGGCTATCTACCATGCGGTCCTCGAGCGGTGAGGGATAGATGAGCAAACAAGACAAGCTTTGGGGCAATATCAAACCCGTAGTAGATGCGCTGCTAATAGTCGCATCCTTTGCCATAGCGTACTATCTCCGCTACGAGGTGCAGTGGTTTCGCCAAGTGGAACCGGCATATCAGGTGCCGTTTCAGGTTTATCTACCCAGCATTGCAGGCTTAACTGCGATAACCGTACTCGTACTGTGGATAGAAGGCGCTTATCGTTACAAACGCGACAGGATGTTCACGGAGGAGTTTTCCATCGTGATGCGCAGCGCTTTAATCGGCATCGCAGCGACTATTTTTGTCGTATTTCTAAGCTCCCCCGGTTATTATTCACGTTTGATATTCGGCTATACCGGGATACTTATTGTGCTGCTGCTGAGCATCAGCCGCGGCATTGAACGCAGCATCCTCGTACGACGTCATCGCAAGGGGATTGGTGTCACCAGGATATTGATTGTAGGCGCCGGTGAGGTCGCGCGTTCCTTGCTGCGCACAATTTATGCCAGGCCGGAACTCGGTTACCAGGTCGTTGGGTTTCTCGATGACGATCCTGTACGCGCCAAGACGCCTATCGGACGCTTCCCTGCCCTGGGCACGACCGATATGCTGGAGAAACTTGCCTTACAGCATCAGCTAGATGAGGTAGCCATCACCCTGCCGTGGAGCGCCCACTCTAAAATCGTCAATATGATTAACCTGTGCGAAAAGCACAAAATAGTCGTGCGAATCGTCCCCGACTTGTATCAGATGACTCTGAGCCGGGTGGCGATGGACAACCTGAACGGCATCCCCTTGCTAAGCTTACGCGATCCGTCGCTGCGCGATTGGCAGATACTCTTGAAACGGGTAATAGATGTACTGTTATCAGCTCTAGTGCTGGTTATCACCTCGCCAATTATACTGCTGACAGTTATCGCGATCAAACTGGATTCGCCCGGACCTGTCATCTTTAGTCAGAAACGCATAGGTAAAGACGGTAAGCAGTTTAATGTGTATAAATTCCGGTCGATGTGCGTCGATGCCGAGGCTCAGGTAGCGACGCTGCAGGCACAGAACGAGGCCTCCGGACCTCTGTTCAAGATACGGAACGACCCTCGTATTACCCGCGTAGGCAGAGTAATCCGCCGGTTGAGCATTGATGAGCTGCCGCAGTTCTGGAATGTGCTCAAGGGTGATATGAGTGTCATCGGCCCGCGGCCGGCCCTACCGAATGAGGTGGAACAGTACGAGCCTTGGCACAAGCGCCGGCTTGAGGTAGCGCCCGGCATCACAGGCTTGTGGCAGGTGAGCGGCCGCAGCGACCTCACTTTTGATGAGATGGCGCTGCTGGATATTTATTATATCGAAAACTGGTCAGCCACCCTCGACCTGACGATATTACTCAAGACGATACCGACGGTTATCCTGGGCTCCGGGGCTTATTAGCCGCCCACATGCTGATAGTGCTCGCACCGATCAAGTGCGGTAATGCGCGTTGATATCCACATAGCCGTGAGATAGGTCACACGTCCAGACGGTCGCCTGCTCTTCTCCCTGGCCAAGATCGATGGTAATGCTTATTTCCTTCTGCGCCAGCAGAGCGCTGGAGCGTTCCTCATCAATATGATAAGGCGCTCCCTCGCGCACCAACTCGAGATCGCCCAACCACACGTCCACCCTTTCCGGTGCGATGCCGGCATTACTGTAACCCACCGCGCAGATGATGCGGCCCCAGTTAGCGTCCTGGCCATATATCGCGGTCTTGACTAACAGCGAATTGGCCACCGACTTGGCCACCTTGCGCGCCTGAGCCT
>JAJFUJ010000009.1 GCA_021372475.1 Chloroflexota bacterium
CATCCCTGTAACTACTTTCCTTCCGCTTCGATCTCATCGCGCAGTCTGCGGGCGTATTCGGCGCTGTGCCACAAACGAGCTGCCATAGCCTGGCGCACGTCATACTTGCCAATATCTTCCATATGCGGGTGCATGCCGGCATCCAGCATCCCCTTACCGCGGCGCAAGAGCTTCATAAACTGCATCATACGCACGGCATTCTGCTCCGGGAAGCTGCGCAGGAATGCTTCATCGTAGCAGGGAATCTTGATGACGCCCCAACCATCCTCGATATTCAGGTGGATATCGGGGTTGTTCTTGTAGAGCAGCCGAGTCACTGTAGGCATATCGACAAGGCCGGTACCCAGCGGGGCGCCGCCCTGCCAGTTGAAGCCTTCATCGGTCAGATAGACGCAAGTATCCTTATAATGGGTCGTCTCCGCATAGGGCGTGAGGACTTCTGCAGCCTCCACAGGGTCTTCCATAAGGCCCAGGGAGTTGGCAGTATCCAGGTTTGCTCTGACCCACGGGCTGTTGACCTTATCGAGCATACGCGCCAACTCGTTATACGTCAGGTCAACGTGCAGCTCCATGGTAACAAATACTTTATAATCCGCAGCCATCGGAGCGAGCGCCTTGAGCACCTGGATAGTGCGCTCATACTGCTCTGCGAAGGTAGGATTGGTCATACTGCGCTCTTGGTAAAGCCCAAAGCATGTGTTCAGACAGTGGGCGCCCATACGCGCGGCCAGCGGGAAGAGCGGCTTCCAGCTCTCCACCATCTGGTCGACTGTCTTGCCGCTGTCGCGTGGGTTAACCCCGGAGCCGGTGAGTTCGACATACAGGTCGTGGGCATGCAATTTGGCTAAAAACTCATCGGTATATTCGGCCGGTTTATTCATAAAGAGCTGCGAGCCAAGCTGCAATCCTTCGAGGCTGTAGTCAATCGTCTTCTGCAGCAATCCCATGGCATCCAGCTTCCACGAGCTGAAACAGATTGTATCCAAACCGACTCTCATTCTGTGGCCTCCTTAGCCAAAACGGGCAATATTTCGTACTGGTCTAGAGCTCATTATTAGCAAGCATGCGCGCGAGTGGATTATCATTGACATAGATGGGCAGGCGCATGCGGCTGCGGCGATGTGACGACTCGAATACCGCATTAATGATTTCGATAGTGGCCCGGCCGCCCTCGCCTGCCAGGATGTGCTGCCCACCATCCTCGATCCAGCGGATCAAGTCGCGCATATAACACGCGAACGGATTGAGCGCCGCTTCCTGAGCTACCTGATGGGTAACCCATCCGGCCTGTTCGCCATTGATGATACGCCAGTATTCCTCACCGTCACCCCCGATTTCGATCCTGCCTTCGCTGCCTGTCAGGGTCACGCGCTGATATGCCGGCTGCGGAGAGACATCACCAGTCTGGATGATACCGCGCACGCCGTTCTTGAACGACACGAATGCCAGGGCGGCGTCCTCCACCTCATGCCCAAAACGGCTGCGCCCGGTCTTACATTCCACCTGGCCGATCAGCCAATCCACCGGGTTGTCATCCACGAAAAAGCGCATCAGGTCCAAGCTATGAGTGGCATCTGTGAACAGGTCGCCGCGGCACAGCGTTTGCACCTCGATGAGCGCACCGATTTTCCCGGCCTGCAACGCGGCTTTGGCCTCGGTATAGCGCAGATTGTAGCGGCGCTGATGGCCGACAACTAGCTTGACGCCGTTAGCTTTGCAAGCCGCCAGCATGCGATCGCATTCTGCCAGCGAGTTGGCCATCGGCTTCTCACAGGCAATGCCCTTTACCCCAGCTTCGGCAGCAGCAACCACCATCTGCTCGTGCAGCGGTGGCCAGGTGCATACCGATACCAAATCCGGCCTTTCCTCCGCCAGCATGCGCTGGTAGTCAAGGTAAAGATTCTTGACATCAGGGTACTTGACTGTGAATTTGTCGAGTTGGCTTTGTATAACATCAGCTCCAGCGACCACACTAGCATTGGGCAGAGCCCCCCAACCATGCATATGGGCGTTAGCTATGCCTCCTAATCCGATTACAGCAACGCGATACGTTTGCATGCACACCTCCAGATTCCGCGAATTTAGGGTACAAACAGGACCTTGATCGCTTGTCTATCTTCGATGAGCGCAATGCCTTTACGGTATTCACTTAGCGGCAGGCGCTGGGTCAGGATAGGCGCCATATTCAATTTGCCTTCCATCACCAACTGCCAGGCTTTAGCACCCGTCTCGCGGTTGCGTCCACCAGATGGACCTCGCGAACCATAGCCAATCAAAGAGAGCCCTGCCCAATGACGGCCATTATAACGCACATCATCGCGCAATACGCCCATTAGTGCAACTGCCTCGCGCGTGTGATCAAGCAGGAACTCGATCGAACGCGGTATATTCGGGGTGCAGTCGATTGCCGAGCCAAACGATGTCGGCGCGTAACGGTCTGGCGGAAACTGGCTCGCATCAGGAACCATCGTCTCATCCGCGCCAAGCTGCCGAGCCAGGGCGTGCCGCGTGGTATCCGGGTCGATCCCGACTACTTGGCTCGCGCCGTATGCCTTGGCCATTTGTAGCGCGATAAGTCCAGCCGGCCCAAGGCCGCTCACCGCAAAACGCCGGCCGGCGACCAAATCCCACTCGGTTAGGCGATTGAAAGCCACTTGTACGCTCATCGCCAGTTCCAGCGGGGCCGCGGCGGCGATATCCATATTCGAAGGCATGGCAAAGAAAGAATCGGCCGCCCAAGTATTGTACTGCGCATAAGCGCCATACGGCACCGAATGCCCGCCAGAACCCCAACTGATAACGCGTGTACCAACTACCCAGCCTTGTACCCCGGGCCCCAGCGCTGCGATTTCGCCAACCGCTTCATGGCCGGGTGCGCCGATCCTCGCCGGGTAATCTAGTGTTGAACCCTTGAACATCGGTTCACCGTGCATCATGTGCAGGTCCCAGTGGTTACATGTAGCTATACCGAGCACCTTGACCAGCACTTCATCCGGCTCTGGCTGGGGGATATCGACCTCAATAAAATCTACCTTACCGGGAGCCATATACTGGAGAGCAATCATCTTTTCGCGCATACCGACCTCCTCTGTACCCTTACAAACGTCCGCATTATAACGCTGTTTAGAAATACAAACCAAGCGTTACAAACGTTTTATCCTGCCATGTGGCGCATCTACTAGCATGACATTAACACGACCTTTCATGGGAGAAATATGGCAATCTCAAATGACATCATAACGGATGGCGCGGCACGTTAAGGAACTTGCCAGAAATAGCCAGTCCTATTAAGCGCAGGCGGGGTGGGATCTGACAGCGTTGTATATAAATACCAATGCAATGGCAGGGAGTGGACGCTGAAATTCAAGCCGAGAGACACAGATACCGTCCGCAGCAATGACGAAAAGCTGGCCTTTACCCTATACCTGGCCGCGCGCGGGGTACGGGTTGCGCTGGTTTTCTTGAGCGCTTTCTGGCGGATTACCGCAGCCAGCATGTTCTCTCAACATACTGGCTTGAAAAGCTGCCCTTATTCATTAACTATAGACGCATTCCGCTGTTTATCGTGATGTACGACGAGTTGAAAAAGCATACAGCTATTTTTGATCAGCTAAAACGTTCAATAACCAAGGATATACCGGTACTGCCTCCGGACATGCAGCTCTGCTGACCGGCAAGGGCAAGGCTGCGCCAAACATCGTTTCTTATTTTATGTAAACTTATGGTACGGTTCATTTCTCATTGACGCTCAAGCTCCCAGCGCTGTGCGTGATGCAATTGCCAGACGAGGTACATACTCAGCGTACAAGCCCAATCACACACGGGGCAGAGCGCCGGCCTGGCGGGCTTATCCCCTGGCGACCAACTCCTCGACCTCGCGCAGCAGGGTCTGCAGCTCAGCTTGCTGCGCGCGCAGCAGCTCCACACTGAGCGGCTCCCCTGGCCACAGCAGCCGGCTGATGCGCTCGGCGCAATCCCTGGGCGTCCTCTCGAGGTGCGCGAGCGCACTGGCCAGCTTCTTATCGCCAGGAAAGTAGACACGGTTCAAAGCAAAGAGCACCTGGATCAAGTTATGCGCTACCTGCGCCACGATCCCGGCAGTATAGATGACATCCTGGCGCTCGACAGCGCTCGCGTAGTGGAAATTACTCGGCCAGTAACGCGCTGATGCCAAGTGTTGCTTGATAATTGCTTCGCGCAGTTTGGGCGGATATTCGGCTATCGCCGCCTGCCAGCGCGCCAACAGACCTGTGGGGTCATCTACCGATTTCATTACCTTGAGGTCGGATAAGGCGACATGGTTATAGAAACCGGTCGTCGTCCAGGTGACATAGTCACGGGTGATAATTCCTTCGCGGCAGTCGGCGATCGCACGGTTAATAATCGCGCTGGCACGCATCCAGCACTCTACTTTGGTGCCTTTGTAGTAGAAATCCGTACCGCACTGCTCAAAAGGATTTTCCTGTCCCCAACAGATAAGCTGCGTTATATCGGAGCTAAAAGTGGAGGCCAGGCATGCGCGCTCCGCATTGTTCAAAGCATCTTTGGTGAAGACATAGATATCCAGGTCGGATTCCGCATCATCGGCACCTTTGGCGTGAGCGCCGCCCAGAGCAATGCCGTACTCGCCTATTACCAGGCGGCGCAGCAGCGGGATGAGCTCATCGACTAAAACCATGGCAGATGGCTGCATAGACCCTTCCTTCCTCCGGTGAATTGCAGAGAAGTGTACCGATATTAACCCAACATGCCAAGTTGCACGCAGATATCCAGCGCCTATAATAAGCGCACTGTGGATATGATCCCCGCAGTAAAAGGCCTCAACCTAGGGAGAGGCCTGGCTGCAGCGTTGTAGACGAAACAAGCTCCCCGGGCGCGTGAATGGACGTATGCCCTGTGAGCTTTTTTCATTATGAGCCAACCAGGAGGCCAGTGTGGCGACAGAACTAGAGCAAACGAAGGTTGAGCCGGCAGCGTACGGCAAACGTGAAAACGGAGCGTTCAAGCTGCTATGGCAATTCGACGCCCAGGTGGCACAGGCCATCGTGAACGAGCAGCGTCGGCAAGATGAGATGATCGAGCTAATCGCTTCTGAGAATTATGTCAGCCCGATGGTGCTGGAAGCCCAAGGATCGGTGCTCACCAACAAGTACGCTGAGGGTTATCCAGGCCGGCGCTACTATGGCGGATGCAAATACGTGGATGTAGTTGAATCCTTGGCCATCGAACGTGCCAAGGCTATCTTTGGCGCAGACCATGCCAACGTCCAGCCGCACTCGGGTTCGCAGGCTAACTCTGCCGCGTATCTGGCCGTGCTCGATCCGGGTGATCGCGTTCTGGCGATGAGCTTGGCACACGGCGGGCATCTTACGCATGGTCTGGATATCAACTTTTCGGGAATCTGTTATCACTTCGCCCATTACGGCGTGCATCCTGAGACGGAGCGCATCGATTATGATGCGCTCGAGGAGCAGGCCAAGGAGTTCAAGCCCAAGTTGATCGTGGCCGGCGCCAGTGCCTACCCGCGCTTTATTGACTTCCCGCGTTTGCGCATGATTGCGGATGCCGTCGGTGCAAAGCTGATGGTAGATATGGCACATGTCGCCGGACTGGTCGCGGCCGGCGTGCACCCCAATCCAGTGCCATGGTGCGATATCGTAACCACTACCACCCACAAGACGCTGCGCGGCCCGCGCGGAGGAGTCATCCTGTGCACCAAGGAGATGGCTAAGCGCGTGGACCGGGCTGTATTTCCCGGCACGCAAGGCGGGCCGCTGGAGCACGTAATAGCTGCCAAGGCCGTTGCCTTGGGTGAGGCGATGGGCGAAGGCTTCCGCACTTACCAGCAGGCGATTGTTGACAATGCTCACTATATGGCCGATGAATTGATGCGCCTGGGGCTGCGCCTGGTCTCAGGTGGCACCGATAACCACCTGATGCTGGTGGATGTCGGCAAACTAGGCGTTACCGGAGTTGAAGTCGAGAAGGCACTAGAGGAGGCAGGTATCGCCGCTAACCACAACCTGATCCCATACGATCCGCTGCCACCGCGCACCACCAGCGGCATACGCTTGGGCACCCCAGCCGTGACCACTCGCGGGTTCCGAGAACCCGAAATTCGCCAGGTGGCACGCTTGATCTACCGCGTCGCTACCCACACGCAGGATACGAACGAGCTGGCTGCCGTGCACGCCGAAGCGCTCGCACTAGCCAAAGCACATCCGATACCAAGATAAAAGATACCTGGGAGGCATCAACCTTAGCGTTAATGCCTCCCTAGACTAACACTATAGAAACTATTTTGAAGTAAGCCCTGTGCTGTTTGGACCTTTCTATCTCACCATCCGCTCGGCAACACCCACCAGGGCGATAAACGCGCGCGCTGCCTGCTCGTGGTAGATGCCAGAAGAAGTGCCACCGAGCATAAAACCACGCGGGTTCACGCTGGCCAGCAGTGCCTCGCCCATACGCAGCACTTCATCCAACGGGCGCGTATCCAGCACCTCCATGTCGTCCAGTCCGCCCACCAGGCATACCCTGTCGCCGATACGCCGCTGGGCTTCCTGCATGGTGATATCGCCATAAGGCGGCTGCTCGATCGGGTCGAGCGAATCGATGCCCAGGGCGGCGATTTGACCGATAAAGCGCTGCATATTGCCGTGGTTGTGGTAGTGTGCGATCCCGCCGTAGCGGTGGATCAACTCTACCAACGGTTTATCGAAAGGCACCACCAGCTCATCCCAGGCGCGCCGTCCCATCAACTGAGTAGCATATTCTCCGCCGACCAGCCGGTAGATGCGCACGCCGGCCTGGCAGGCGCGCTCAACATAGTCATAGATGCGCTGTGCCATCAGGCTTACCATATTGCGGATAACGTCCGGCTCGGAACCCCACAGCAGGCTGCAGAACTCGGTGCCGAGATAATCGTTGGGAAAGCAGAGCGCCGTGCCGATGCCTACACTGACCAGGGCATCGTCGCCGGCCGCGGCCTCCATTTGCCGCAGGTATTCGGTAGTCAACCGAGGTGCCGCATAGGGGATGGCCAGCAGCGCCTCGATATCTTCCATCGTCTTGCAGGCATATTCGGTCGCTGCGGTGGTCTGTGCAGTTGTCGTGGTTGCAGCATGCAGGTCGCGGCCGGGCGTATGGATAATGCGCCAGTGTCGGGGGCCGTCATCGCCAGACTCAACTTGCACACCAGCTCCCAAGCAGGGATCGCCCCCCAAGCCTGCTTCGAGCCACGGGTCGCAGCGCGCCACCAGCTCGCGCCCGAGGGGGGAATCCCAGGGGATACGCCCAAGGTGCCAGGGCGAGACGGGTACGCGGTCGACAGGCTCATGATGCAGGGCGGCCATCATACGTTGGTGTGAGGTCATCTTGGCAACCATACTTTCGACCATCCTTTACTCAAGGTTTTGCCTATTATACCCCGAGCTTGAAATATATAGCCATCCAGCCCAGCGTGAGGGTAAAGTCAATCATATTCTTTTTGGTAAAAGGCGAGATATAGCAGGTATGTTGCCTGCCGGCGCCTTTGCAATGCCAATATATCAGCATATTCTCATATGTGCAGGAATTGGTTATTCTGTGTTTAGTTTACCGAACTACCCGATGCGTGTTATACTCCTGGCAGGTCGGAAAGGAGGTGTCGTTTATGCTTGAACACCTTTACGAGCTGGCACAACCGCTACTGAGTGAGCTGACCGTCTTTAAGCAAATCGTGCTGTCGCTTCTATCAGCCATTATCGGGCTGGTAATCCTCCTGCGCGGCCGCAAAACCTATTGGTTTTTTATCGGCATGGTTGGCTTTATCATCGGTATATACCTTGGCTTTCGCTTCGTTAGTGCAGATGGATGGCTGCGTTGGCTGCTTATCCTCGGCATGGGGCTGCTTTTTATGGGATTATCTCGCCTGGCGCAGAAAATGATGGTAACGCTAGCCGCTGCCCTGGCGTTGTTTGGCATCGGCTATGTCCTGCCTCCCATCAACTGGCCTGACCTTGTGCGCTACCTTTGCGCGGTGCTCCTGGGGCTGATAGGCGCCTATCTCGCCCTGCGTGTCTTCGATTGGGCTTTGATTATCGGCTCTGCTATCCTGGGCGCATGGTTGATTAACGGCGCACTCCCGATTATCGCCAATCTGGCCAAGCTGCCGACGCTGAGCGGGAATACGCTGACTATGGTTTTACTCGGGCTAATTCTGGTAGGAATTGCTGTCCAAGCTTTTGGGCTGCCCAAAAGGAGCAGATTATAGTGTTGCTGCCTATCACCAGACGATCTATGTTACGTCAAGTAACCATTTTGACCGCGGCTTGCAGTTTCAGCCAACTGCTATCCGGCTGCGGCGCATCCCTTAAAACGCAGTCAACTCGTCGCGGTGGAGCAACACCTACCCCTGAACCAGAATCAGCAGTGTCCGCTGCTCCGGCGCGCACCGTTGAACCCAAGCCAAGCGCAACAATTCGTGTTATACCCAGCGCAGAGCCTGAGCCAAGCGTGAGACCGAGCGCCACTGCGGATACAGGCCCAACCCCGCTGCGGTGGGGCTTTGATGACGCCGGCGGTCCGTTGCACCTCGAACAAACCGCTTGGGGAGCTGATTGCATCCGTGAGTTTGGCTTCGATACCTGGGTGCATCACTATGCGCCTCAGCCGACTGTCGAGGCGGATATCAATCAAATACAACGCATCGATGCTTGGTGCCAGGAACAGGGCGTACGGTGGATAGCCAATCTCGAGGACGCCAACTGGGTCGCAGAACACCTGGACTCTAAGGGGCGCGAATGGTATAACCGCCCCGACGGACGTCAGTATTTTCTTTTCCCGGATGATATGCTGAGCGTTCTGGGCAAGTGCCAGGCGTTGCAGGGCCTGCTCTATGATGAAGCCGAGCATATGCAGAATTGTCGGCACTTGATTAACCAAATCAACAAGCCTTTTTTCTACAACCCAGACGGCCATGAAATCCAAAATGCTGCCGACGAATTCACCGCGGCCTGCCGTGAGATTGTACGTCATCACTCCCAGTTTGGCTTACAGCTCTACACCGAATCGGTCTTCCCGGTGATGCTTGGGTGTTTTGCGCGCGCCGGTATGACGGCTGTGCCTAAAATCCTCAAGGAAGGCTGGTCGCCGGCGTTCTATGCGGTTGCCCTTGGCGCCGCTTTGCAGTACGGCGCTGAGCTGTGGATCACCCCCGATTTATGGGGCCTGGCTGACTGGTACAGCAACTATCCGGGGCATAGCATTGACGAGTACCGTTCAGCGCTGCTGCTGGCTTATTCACTCGGGGCCGATGGCATTTACACGGAGAATCTGGCGTACGACAACCTGAACCTGGGACGGGGCAGCTTGATCTATGCCAGACCATACGCATATACTGCCACCGATTACGGAGAGGTTACCCGTTCGTTCAAGCAAGAGTATGTACCAGTCCATCCGCGTTATTATCGCTGGCAGGATGTGCACCCGCGTACCGCCATCATCCGCCAGGAAGATGGCTGTTGGGGGCAGCGCGCCTCGTGGTTGCCAGATACGCTTTTCGGCAACCCGAATTGGCATTCGGATGATGTTACCGAAGGCTGGCTGCGCGTCTTTCACCTGCTGTCGCGCGGGGTCATCCCGCCGTATACCCTATCCTGGCACAACACCGAGCTTGCACGAGAGCGCAACTACCAGGTGTTTTGCCCGCTGGACGGCGTTGTTGTTTACGACCATCACGTCCGCCCCGAACTGCTGCGCGACCTGCAGATGATCTTTTTGACCGGCATCGCTATCAGCCCGCAAACGCTCACAGGCGTCCAAGAAGCGGTGCGTAACGGCGCCACTTGCATAGGCCGTCCGGCCTTGCTGCCGGAATCAATCCGCGCAGGCGCACAGCTCGGGATTGTCGTAGACGGCGCCGGCCAATGGCTAGCCAGCGAATCCTTCCTTGACGACGCCGTGCGCGAGCTTGTGGAACCGGCGCTGCCGGCACAAGATGAGTTGACCTATACCTTTGGCAATACCAGGGTTGCGCTGCACCCAATCGATGGAGATGTCAACAACTTGTCGGCAAAGATTGCAGCCGCATAATCAGCAGAATGTGCAAGGCGCCCCACAAGGGGAATTCGGCTGCGGCAAGCTTCCAAGACATCCATCCTTGCTATTTTCGATAATATATGATACAAGAAGTGCGTGTTTTTCAACCTATACCCGATACAAGACCAATCGCTTGACGAGTTATACCAGATGTGGTATGATATTTACGAAGTTAAGGGCAGCAGAGCAGCCCCCGTTTCCAGTCGTAATGACACGACTGGGTCGGGGGATTTTTTGCGCCTAATCTACGAAGGGAGCGGAATATGCGCATAGGGATCGATGCCAGGTTGGCGTCGTATCGCAAAGCGGGTATCAGTCGATATACTTTACAGCTTATCGAAGCTCTGCAGCAGCTCTCTACCGAAGATGAGTTTGTCATCCTACAAGGCCAACGCAACCAGGATCCGATCCTCTCGCGGTCCAATTTTTCTACCCATACCTTATTTACGCCCTGCCATCACCGTCTGGAGCAGCTCATGCTGCCATGGGAGCTTAAACCGCTCAAACTCGATGTTTTACATAGCCCGGATTTCATTCCGCCGTTTCATAATCGTTCGCGTTCCGTGATTACGATTCATGATTTGGTGTTTATGCTCTATCCGAATTTCCTAGATAAGGACGCAGCAAGATATTATGGCCAAATCGACCAGGCGGTGCTGCATGCCGATGGCATCATCGCTGTTTCGAGTTCGACCAAACAGGATGTCGTGCGACAACTGGGAGTCCCTGAAAATAAGGTGACGGTTATCTATGAGGCTGCCAGCCCCGCCTTCCGACCGCTGCGCACTCCCGAGGTTAATAACCACATCCGCGAACGCTTTGGGATTGAGCCTGGTTTTATCCTGTTCGTCAGTACCATCGAACCTCGTAAAAATCTACCCACTCTCCTGCGAGCTTACCGTAGCCTGCTCGATAACTACCATAGCGATGTCCCGCTGGTCATTGCCGGTGAGAAAGGATGGCTTTTCGAGGAAGTGTTCAGCCAGGTTTCCAACCTGCATCTCGAACAGCAGACGCGGTTCCTAGGCCGCGTCTCCACACAAGAGCTGTTTTGGCTATATAACACGGCGCGGGTGCTGGTGCAGCCTTCATTCTACGAGGGTTTTGGATTGACGCCGCTCGAAGCGATGGCGTGCGGCACACCTGTAATCGTCAGCAACGTCTCGGCTTTACCCGAAGTGGTGGGCGATGCGGGTTTGCTCATCGACCCGAACGTGCCGGAGGAGATAACCGTCGCTATGTGGCGGTTGCTCTCCGATGAAGCGCTGTGGACCAGCTTGGCCGAAAAAGGTTTGAAGCGTGCTGCCTGTTTTTCGTGGGAAAGGGCCGCCCGTGAAACGCTGGCATTGTATCACGCTGTGGCATGAGGTGGCGCGTTGACCCGCCACATTTTATTCATAACACCCCAGCTCCCTTATCCTCCTGAGCAGGGCACGGCTCTGCGCAACTATAACCTGCTACGTCTGGCCTCTCGTCTGGGAACGATATCTCTGCTCAGCTTTGCGGAGCCGTCTGCTGCCGTGCCGGATAAACTATCCTCTATCTGCGAGAGCGTGCGCCTGGTTAATGCTCCACCCGCACGCTCTGGTCTCCAGCGGATGCGCACACTCATGGATGGCAAGGTGGATATGGCTGAGCGCCTAGGTTCGCCGTCGTTTAGCGCCGCTTTGGAAGACATGCTGAGCAGCAGTAAATTCGATGTGTTGCAGATAGAGGGCATCGAGCTTGCCAGTTATGCCCTGGATTTGCCCAGCCACCTTCACTTGCCGATTATCTTCGATGCCCATAACGCGGAATGGCTGCTGCAGCGCCGCGCTGCCCGCAATGATTGGCAGCGTATAACCCGCTGGCCGGCCGCTGTATACTCGTCGCTGCAATGGCCGCGACTGCAGTGCTTCGAGCGCAGCATATGCCTAGCCGCACAAGTAGTATTGGCCTGTTCAGAACCCGATGCCCAAGCCCTGCAAGCGCTGGATCCGCGCATATGCGCGCATATCCTGCCCAACGGCGTTGACACCCAACGCTGTGTGCCAGATCTCACGCCGGCTGCTATCAACCACCCGGCACTGGTATTCACCGGCAAGATGGATTACCGACCCAACATCGATGCGGCCACCTGGTTTGTTAAGGAAGTTTGGCCGCTGGTGCACAGCCAGGCGCCCAGCGCGCACGTTTATCTAGTGGGTAAAAACCCATCTCCGGCAGTGCAGGCGCTGAGACAAGATCCCCAGGTGCACGTCACGGGATATGTGCCCGAGGTGCTGCCCTATCTGGCAGCCGCGGATTGCTACATCGCCCCATTGCGGGTAGGAGGAGGAACACGGCTCAAGCTGCTCGAAGCGCTGGCTTGTGGCCTGCCGATTGTCTCGACTACCCTGGGAGCCGAAGGGCTGGAGGTTAATTCCAGCCAGCATCTTTTGTTAGCCCAGTCCGCCGAGGGATTTGCCCAAGGTGTGCTGCGCTTACTCTCGGATCGGGAGTTGGCTGCCGAACTCGGGGCCAACGCGCGCGAACTAGCCGTTAAGCGTTACGACTGGGAAGTGCTGCTGCCCTGCCTGGCCGCAGCATACGACGCACTGGGCTAGACAACCCGAATCATATTATACCAGGCTTAGCAGCTCCCTTAGGTTGTGTATAACACATTCATCCGGCATATCAAGCTGCTCAGTCCTATCCAGCAGGACTACAGGCATCCCCAACGCGCGCGGTCCGGCCAGGTCCCAGCGGGGGTCGTCGCCCACGAAAACGCATTCCGACGCATTCAAACCCATCTGCAGCAACGCCTTAAGAAAGGGCTGCGCTGCGGGTTTTCGCCAGCCGGTATCGGCACAGTAAACCGCTGCTTCCAGGTATTCCGCCACACCCAACCGGGTTAACTCCTCGCGCCAAGGCGCGGATGGACAGCCCCACGGCAGGTTCGAGACAGCGCCCAAGCGGTAACCGCGTCTGCACAGCTCGGCCAAAACCGGGAGCGTGTCGGCATACAGTACGCCCACTGCAATGAGATATTTGCTAAAGCGCAACTCCAATTCGCGCATAACCGGGTTTTCTTCATTAATATCATAGATGCGCGCCAGCCGTCCGGCCAGTGGCCTCACTGAATAGTCGCCGCTTTCATGATTCTCATCTTCAGCGCGCTGCCGCAGAATATCTTGCGGCGGCAAATGCCCGCCAGAGCTGGCCAAGCACACGCTGACGGCCGCGAGCGCCTCCTGCAGCATACCAGGCCAGCGCATTTTAAGAGGGTAGCTAACCAACGTATTGCCGATATCAAATATCACAGCGGAATAGCGCATCAACAAGGCTCCTTGCCAGGAAGTTATCCGTATTACTAACCTACTCCTTATGGTGAGCCTTGCGCCAGGCTTGATATTCCAGCTTGCTAGCCTCGCTCAGCGGATAATAATCACGCAGATGGCCTCCCTGCGAAAGGCGCAGCTTGGTAAACTCCTCCCATTCGTGTTTTTCGCCGGCTTGCACTGCCACCTCTTCAGCCAGCTTGATCGGCACAACTACCGCACCGTCGTCATCGGCGATGATGATATCGCCCGGCATCACCAGCACGTCACCGCAGGCAACGGGCACGTTGACTGCGTATGGATAGATATTCGTCTGCGTGTGATAGTTGGGAGTTACCCCACGCAGCCACAAGCCCAGATCGAGCTGCTGAACGTTGGGATAATCGCGTATGCAGCCATCGATAACTACGCCAATGCCGCCCCGTCCCTGAAAAAACGTCAACATCATCTCGCCGAATACTCCGCTCATCATATCACCACGGGCGTCCACCACCACGACATCACCGGGTTGGGTGTGGTACAACGCGTGGCGATGGAGCTGGCGCTCAGGGTCACTGTATTCGGATTCGTTGTAGACATCTTCGCGCTTGGGCATAAACTGCAGGGTAAGAGCCGGACCGACTACCTTACGGCCTTTAGTCCAAGCCACCGGCCCCTGCAGATGCGGATTGCGAATGCCCAGATGGTGCAGCGTGCCGGCTGCAGTGGCCGCGGAGACGTGCCACAGCTTGGCGATCACTTCGGGGGAAGGGCGCTCGATATCGGGTGTTTCGATCATCATGTTCCTTTCAACTATACTCCAGTGGCTTGCCGGAGGGCATCACGGTTTGGCTATCTCCTGCCCAAGTGCGAATGCGGCTTGTAATGCCTGCGGGTTGCCCGCAGCATCGTTTCGGTCGCCTGCAGTGACCAGCAACGGTTCATAGAACCGCATATCGAAATATGCTGCAGCCGATTTAAACGCATAGACTACGCCAGAAGCGGTCTCCGTCGCTGAATCAGCGTAACACACGACTAATCCGAACCGTTTGCCAGCTAGGCGCGGACGTATTGGGTCCAGGTCCAACGCATACCAACGGTCAACAAAGGCTTTCATCTGGGCGGACATTGACCAGAAATAAACGGGAGTGCCGATAACAATCATATCGGCTGACAAGATGCTACCATAGAGCGGGGCCATATCGTCTTTGATGCGGCAAACGAGGGTTTTCTTGCACGACTCGCAGGCTTGGCAGGGCTTGATATGCTGTTTGTTCAAGATAACCTCTTCAGTAGTCGCACCAGCCTCCTCCGCCCCCCGCTTGAGCTGGTTGAGCAGAGTCCACGTGTTGCCGCGCAAGCGCGGGCTGCCGTTGAACGCAAGCAGATGCATTGCGCGCCTCCCAGGGATACATAATAAGCGGATTATGGAGCAGGTAAAGGAATTTTTCAAGCATGCGCTAACCTTGGTAATACTTGAACATGGGGGGCGATCGAGCCTTTTGTGGCCGCGGAATGAGCCTGGATAACTCACAGCACCCCGCACAATCACAGGCAGCGGCTGCGGACACGCACATTGAGAGCAACCGCGCGCAACATTACGAGAGTTAATCCATATCGCTGGTCTTGCGATTTAGGCAGGCTATGGTCTTTGCTCCCCAGCAGTGCCATGACAGATAGTACCCATTGCGCTCAGGATTGTATAATTCATACAAATAATCACAGGCAAATGAGTATTATTTATGCAGTTTGCATAAAAAAATATTGTAAATATACTTCTGCCTTATGCTGTGCAGCGTAGCGCACCACCATCGTCGGTTGAATCTCTTACATCCTTCCGGAGGTGCATTGTGCCTATTAATCGCTCCCCGTTCGAGATGGCGCAGCAGCAATATGAGCAAGCATTGCAATACCTGTCTATCGATCCGGGTATTGCCGAGATAATGCGCAACCCCAAACGCCAACTCACCGTCAGCCTGCCAATCAAGATGGATGACGGCACGGTGAAAGTCTTTACTGGTTACCGCGTGCAGCACAGCATGGCCTGCGGGCCAGCCAAAGGCGGTATTCGCTACCACCCGGACGTAACCCTTGATGAAGTGCGCGCCCTGGCAATGTGGATGACTTGGAAATGCGCGGTCGTCGATTTACCTTACGGCGGCGGCAAGGGCGGGATTATCTGCGACCCAAAGAAACTCTCCAAAGGCGAACTAGAAAGGCTGACGCGCCGTTACGCCAGTGAGATTGCCTGTATTATCGGCCCTCTGACCGATGTGCCGGCGCCGGATGTCAACACGACGCCGCAGATTATGGCCTGGTTCATGGATACCATTACCATGATGGGCAGCGCTTCTACTACTACCTCATGGCCGATTGTCACCGGTAAGCCGGTAGAAGTAGGTGGTTCAGCGGGTCGCGACGAAGCCACCGGACGCGGCGTGATGATTACGGCCAGCGCAGCACTCCATGCACTTGGCGTACCTATCGAAGGGGCACGAGTGGTGGTACAAGGCTTTGGCAATGCCGGCTCCGTCAGCGCCTACCTACTGGAAGAGCAGGGCGCTACTATCGTGGCTATGAGCGACAGCCAGGGCGCCATTTACCACCCGCACGGTCTGCCAGCCCGCGATGTGATGCATTACAAAGCTCGCACCGGCAGCGTTGTCGGTTATCCTACCTCAGAAGCAATCACCAACGAACAGTTGTTAGCGCTGCCTTGTGAAATCCTAATTCCGGCCGCTCTTGAAAACAGCATCACGGACGAGAACGCGGACACAGTTCAGGCCAGGGTTGTGGCCGAGGCTGCCAACGGCCCGACAACGCCAGAAGCCGATGCGATCCTCGAATCCAAAAACATCATCGTCATCCCAGATATCCTGTGTAACGCCGGAGGCGTCACCGTCTCGTATTTGGAATGGGTGCAGGACATGCAGGGATACTGGTGGAAGCGCAACGAGGTCAACGAACGTCTGGCGGACATCATGACGACCGCTTTCCATCAGGTTATGACGATTGCCAAAGAGCGCAAAGTAAGCCTGCGTTTGGCGGCCTATATCAAGGCAATGACGCGCGTCGCCAAGGCGCTCGAACTGCGCGGCGTGTTCCCCTGAGTTAGAATATCTTGGTTATTTCATCCGCATCATAACGCGGCAGTGGAGCGCGTTCGCCCCGGGCGCGCTCCAACCACAATCCCTCATTCTGCGGCACCAGCCTGCCGATGTGCGCGCAAGGAATGCCCGCCTCGCGATAACGGGCCAGTAATCCTTTGGCCTGATCCTGATCTACTGCCACGATTAATCCGCCGGAGGCGATGGCTCCCAACGGTTCCAGCGAGTAAATCCGGCAGAGTTCTGCTCCCTCGGCATACAAGGGGATTGCGTCTTCATCTACGACAATCCCTGCCTCAGCGGCATAGGCCAGCTCGTGCAGGCCGGTGGCCAGGCCGCCCTCCGTCGGGTCGTGCATTGCATGCACACCGGGCCATGCGGCTGCCAGGCGGGCAGCCGCCACCACCGAGATACCGGGATCATATAGATAGCGCTGTGCACGGGTAATCAGCTCGCGACTGTAGCCCCGCTTGAGAAGGTCATTTTCCTTTTCTCTGGCGATAATTGCAGTCGCTTCGATTGGTATGCCTTTAACCAGCAGCACAGCATCGCCAACGCGTGCACCTGAAGTCGTCAGCAGCTTCTCCCGCGCCACCTCGCCAATCATCACGCCCACGACAATCGGCCGTTCCAGCCCCCAGGTTACCTCGGTATGCCCGCCGATGAGCAGCACACCAAGCTCGCTGCAGGCCGAATAGAGCTGGCTAAAAATGCGTTCGACCAGCTTCGGCGTGGAATTGCGCTCAGGGAGCAACAGCGTAGCCAGCATCCATAGCGGTGTAGCGCCCGATGTTGCAACATCGTTGGCGTTCACGTTCACGGCATACCAGCCGATATCTGCGGTAGCAAAGGTGATTGGGTCGGTCTTGACGACCATATACCGTTCGCCCATGTCGATGACAGCAACGTCCTCGCCTACTCCCGGCCCGGCCACAAGGCGCGGGTCGGAGCGGGTGTAGCGAACGAGCAGGTCGTTCAGATACTCAAGGGGCAACTTGCCGGTATGAAAGGTAAATGATTCTGACATATTCGGGATACGCTTATTTTATGAATAGATAGAATGTCAGTCGCGACATGCCTTATAGCATATGTGGAAACAGATATATACAAGGTACTAGAATACCTGCTTTGAGAAAAGTGTCGTTATCAGCTAATTGGGCAACCCGCCATATAGCATTATGCTTATGTTTAACCACGCCTTTGCGATGCACTGCTCAAGCCAGCTTCCTCCGGACCTTATGCACATTTGCAGAAGGTCGTCTTATGTCGAAAGCAGGTTAAACCGGCAGTGATGAACCACGTTCTGCAGCGCATCACCCTTTACTATCCTGCTGCAAAC
>JAJFUJ010000057.1 GCA_021372475.1 Chloroflexota bacterium
CCGGATGCAGAGATGGCAGTTTACGAGCAGGCGCTCATCAAGGCCATCCAGCAGGATGGCACGCTCGATAAAGCACAGGTTCCCAACATCCTCAATGCCGTCGCTAGCGTGGTGCAGCCCAAGATGTGGAATGCCGACCCGCAAGCAACACGTACCACTTATCAGAGGCGCATCGACACTGCCTGGGAGGAATACCAGCGCGATACCCGCACACGCCCGGTTAATGCGCCGATGCCCAACTATTTACCGTGGATTATCCTGGCCAATCGGGGCGACCGCGACCTAGCGGGCGGCAGCACTGCGCCGTCAGGCCCCTCCGCCCTTGAGCGAGGGGCAGGGCAAGCGATCGCACCTATTGAGGCGATGGCAGATAACCTGACCCGCGGTGTCGAGCAGACCATCAGCGGTACGGTGGCGCGTATCGAGAATACCGTCGACCGCATGTTCGGCGGAGCCGAAGGCGCTCAAGCGCCCGGCTATGACGCCTGCCATTCGGCCTGCCATAGTGCCTGCCACTCTGCCTGTGTGCACGATGCCTGCCACTCTGCCTGTGTGCATGACGCCTGCCACTCTGCCTGCCATAGCGCTTGCGTGTGTCATTCAGCCTGCCATAGCGCCTGCCATAGCGCGTGTGTCAGCCGATTTTAGGATAACTTATGGAAACACCAGCGGATAACCCGGAGATGGACCTGCAACGCTTTGCCAACGACTTGGTGCAGGCAACGCGTGAGTACATCTATATCCGGCCTGAGGACGGGCTGATCATCTTACGCCCAAACCGTATCCACCATTTGAACCCGATGGCTACCCTGATGCTGCAACGCCTGTACAGCTCCGAACCGCCCACCGTCGACGAACTGGTGGCAGAGATAGCACACACTTACCACGCTGCCCCGAAGCGGGTGAGTAGCGACCTTAAAGAGCTGCTCTACAGTGTAGCCGCCCTCCTGAACGACGATGTGTGCGGCGCACCGCGTGTGCGCCAGACCGCCTTTGGCAGCCACAAACGCGAGCTGCCCGTGCTCTCCGAGATCGCCGTGACGTATAAATGCCAGAACCGCTGCACGTTTTGCTATGCCGACGCGCCGCGACGCGGACGAGACGTGCCCGAGATGAGCACGGCTGAGGTCAAGCGTATCATCGACCGTATCTTTGACGAGGCGCACTGCCCAACGGTCTCTTTTACCGGCGGAGAGCCCACCCTGCGGGACGACCTGCCCGAGTTGACGCTTTATGCTAAAACCAAAGGTATGCGCGTCAACCTGATTACCAACGGCCTGCGCTGCGCTGATGAAGGTTATGTATCTGAGTTGGTGCAGGCCGGCCTGGATTCTGCGCAAGTGAGCGTCGAGGGCGGCACGGCGGCAGTACACGACGCTATCACCCAGCACCCCGGTTCCTGGGAGCTTTCCACATCTGCCGTGCGCAACCTGCGCGCGGCAGGTATCCATACGCACACCAACACGACGATCTGCGGCGGCAACCGTGGAAGACTGCTCGAACTGGTGGACTACCTCGCGGATGAACTGCATTCAGAATACTTTTCGATGAATATGGTCATCCGCACCGGCACGGCGCTGACTCATCAGGAAGATGATATCCATTATACCGAGATTGGCACATTAATCAGCGCGGTGCAGCAGCGCGCCAAGGCAAAGGATATCCGTTTTGTATGGTATTCACCTATACCGTACTGTATGTTCAACCCCGTGCAGGCGGGGTTGGGCGCCAAGTCGTGCGCGTGTGTGGATGGACTGCTTTCGGTTAATCCTGCCGGACAGCTACTGCCTTGTTCCAGCTTTGAACAAGGCATCGGCGATCTGCTGCATCAGCCGTTCGAGCGGGTATGGTATACTCGTACGGCGCGCTACTGGCGGCGTAAGGAGTTCATTCCGCCGAATTGCCAGCGCTGCCAGATCCGCGATATCTGCTGCGGCGCGTGCCCACTGTATTGGGATGAGCGTGGCAGCTTGGATGAACTCCGGGGAGTAGCGCCGGGCGGACCAGCCTGGTCTGCCTGGTTGTGGCGGCTGCGCAAGGCTTTATTCTCGGGTACGCGCGGCGTTGGGTTACACTAGCATTGCGGGAGGTTGGAGATGAGCCAACAGCAAAAGACATACAGCCTGACCCTGTCCGAATTCCGCGATTACTTGTCCACGAAAACAAGCGAGATGCGCGCCTGCTACCAAGAGACCGAAGAAATCCAGTTCCAGTTTAACGATATCTTTAAGAGCGAACTCGCCGCCTGGCAGGAACAGTTCAAGTTCTGCTTCCCGAGGGTGATGACGCAGCGCCGCGAATTACCGCCCGATCTAGTAAGCGGTATTGACCAAGCTGAAAAGGAAGAGCTTGCCAAACTCCAGCAGGAAGCGGATACGCTGCGCGAGGCAATCTCGCAGAGCCAGAGCCAAAGCGATGGGCTGCTGCGTCAGGCTCAGAGCACTGCGGCTCAGTTACGCGAGGCAAATCCTGAGCTTAATGCGCAAGAGGAAGAGCTCAAGGCCAAGTTGCAGGCCAAGGAGAACGAGTTCGCCCGCGCTTACGAGCAGGTTGAAACTCTGGAAAAGGGTCTGGGATGGCTGGTCAACGGCGCTAAAATCGCCAAGCTGAAGAAAAAGCAAAGCACTATCAAAGCCAGCCAGGGCAAGCTGCTGGTTCAATTGCGCGATACGCGGAAAACCTGGCAAGCGCAGCTCGAACAGACCGCACAGACCCAGGCGGATTTACGCCAGGAATGGGAGCAAAAGAGCGTCACCGCGCTGCAATCGCAGGCGCGTCTCGATCATATCACTGCTAACCTCGCCGACCTGGCGCAGCAGCAGGCCATCACGCGCGTCCTTTCGGATCTCGATGCATCCCCTGGTGTAGAAGGCGAACTCGGCGAAGCCCTGGATAAGCTGGTAGAGCGCAATAAAACCCGCAAATCTTACGAGCAGGGTTTGCGCTCTGTAGCGGAAGCGCTGGGTTTGACCAAAGGGGTGGCCGACGGCATGGAACGCTTTACCAAGAGCGTCGAGGGCGTGGTAGAAGAACAGACGCGCTTCAGCCTCAAGGATGTTGCAGTGATACTACCGCAGTGGGTCATCAATGTCGTCGAAACCTGGAAACCGCTGCGCGATCGCGTGAAAGACGAGAAATACCTGGGCACGCACCCGCTCGAATTCAGCCAGATTATCAAGAGTTATATCACCGACCGCCTGCCTGATGAAATCATCCAACGTTTCTTTGAGACGATGGGCGAAGCGCTCAACGCTGCCACGAAAGCCTGGAACTAAAACTAGAGTAGAGGGAGATCAAGATGAAAAAGCTGCCCGCTGTCATAGCCGTTTTGCTTTCGATTCCGCTCTATACGTTCGGAGTGCTCTTTCTGATAGCAGCGAGCGCCAAATCCAGCAGGATCTGGGTTGGTCTCGTGCTGGCAGCCATCGCGACATTTCTACTCGTTGTCGGATTGCGACGGCTGCGCAGGCTGGCGGAAATCGCTCCCGATGCCCTGCGGACCGGCGCGATCGACTTGGCGCAGCGCCTGGGCGGCGAGGTGACGGTCGCCCAGCTTCGCGCTGAATACCGCATCTCGCAAGACCTGGCCACCAAGACGCTGGAGCAGTTGGTGAGTGAAGGTAGCTGCCAGCGTGAGGAACGGGAAGAGCGCACTGTCTATGTGGTAACGGGGCTCAAGCCGGCGATGGTGGAAAAGGTTTGTCCATACTGCGGCACCAAGCTTCCCGTGCGCAGTGACTTGCGCAAATGCCCCAACTGCGGCGCTAATCTGGAGATGCAAAAAACCTGAGGTAGATTTCTCAGGCGCTGCTGGCGGGGCCATTTTCAGAAGGCAATTCCGGCCAGCACGCTACGCAGCCTTTCTGCAAGCATATCCTCCTGCTCAGGCAGCACCGTGCGTAAATCGAAAAGGAGCGTGTCTTCCTCCACCCTGGCCACCACCGGCGGATCTCCCCGGCGGAGCGCTGCAGCCAGACGTTGTGCGGATGGAACAGGCAGCGCCAATAAGGTAGTCGGCAGGCTCTCCTCGGGCAACGCCCCACCGCCAATCATCGAACGGCCCGGTATCAGGTGCCAGTCGAGAGTAGTTTCTCCCAGCTTGAGCAGAAATGCTTCCGCGCGGGCATGAATTTCGCCTGCAGTTGCCGCAATCATGCGCCAGACCGGGATAGCCTGCTGAGCTTCACCGTGGGCATAGTGCAGCAAATTAGCCTGTATGCCGGCAATAGCGGTCTTATCCACACGCAGCGCACGGGTAAGAGGGAATTCGCGCAGGCGCGCTACCAACTCTGCCCGTCCGACGATGATGCCGGCTTGCGGTCCGCCCAACAGCTTATCCCCGCTGAAGGTAACCAGGTCCGCGCCGGCCTCCAGGCTCTCCTGAACCGTTGGCTCGTGCGGCAAACCATATAACTCGGTAGGCAGTAGCGTGCCGCTGCCGAGGTCATCCACCAGCAGCAGCCGTTGGTCGTGCGCCAACTCTGCCAGCTCATGCAACGCGGGTTGATGGACAAAGCCCTGCAGCCGAAAGTTGCTTTGGTGCACGCGCAGGATAGCCGCCGTCTGCGGCGTGACAGCCGCTTGATAATCATGCACATAGGTGCGGTTGGTGGTACCCACTTCCACCAAGCGGGCGCTGCTGGCGGCTAATACCTCAGGAATGCGGAACCCACCGCCAATCTCTACCAATTGGCTACGGCTGATAATCACCTCGCGGTCGCGCGCCAATGCGGATAGCGCTAGCAGCACGGCAGCGGCGTTATTATTCACCACCAGAGCAGCCTGAGCGCCCGTCAGACGCATGAGCAGATCTTCCGCGTGGATATACCGCGAGCCGCGCTGCCCGGCTGCAAGGTCATATTCGAGGTTGCTATAAACCGGGCCTATCCATGCCATAGCCGCAACTACGCTGGATGAGAGCGGAGCGCGGCCTAGGTTGGTGTGCAGGATTACCCCGGCCGCGTTGATGACGGGGCGCAGGGTAGGTGCAGCTTGTTGCTCGATGGTTAGTTCAATACGTTCGACAATCTGCGGCGCCGTAGGCGCCGGCGCACCTGAGAGAATTTCCTGGCGTAACGCAGCGAGCACGGCGCGAATGGCATCAACGACCCAGGTATGCCCATAGGAGCTGATGAGTGCAGCGACAGGCTCCATCTGTAGCAGGTGGTCAACGGCAGGCAGCTTGCTCAGTTCACTCTGCGGGTTCATTGCACTCCTGGCATTACAAGCCATCCCAACCGTAAACAGCCAAGTCGAACTTGCCTGTCAGGTTGGGCTCTACGCCCTCCTCTTGCAGCCTGGTTGCCTGGATGATATAGCGTTCGGATTGCGCTGGAGCGCTAATGCGGCCACCGGCATTGAGCACGCGGTGCCAGGGAAGGTCCTCGCTGCAGTGTCGCATCGCCCAGCCGACCGCTCGAGCCCCATTGGGCATCCCAAGCGCCAAGGCAAGCTGTCCATAACTGACAATCTTGCCAGCCGGGATACGGGCAACCAAAGCATATACATCGTCATAGAAATTCATTGCTACCTCGCTGAATCCGTCAAAGCCAGGTTTGGCACGACATCCAGATCTAATCCCGAGCGCAGACCAGAGACAAATCGGTAATACCCGGCTGAAGCCACCATCGCAGCATTATCGGTGCAGAAATGCACGGGTGGGAAGCGCACCTCCACCGGCACCCGGCGCGTCATCTCCAGGCGCAGCAGCTTGTTAGCCGCCACGCCGCCAGCGATGAGCACAAGCCTAGCTCGATAGTTAGCCACGGCATCGGCCGTCTTTTGCACCAGAGCATCGATAACTGCCATCTGGAAGCTGGCCGCCAGGTCGGCCAACGGCAGGCTGACCTCGGCTGCCGCGGCGCCGGCATCGACCAACCTTTCGCCACGCTCGGCCACCTCCTGGCCGCCGGCGCGCCGCAGCAACTGCACCTCGCGCAATACGGCAGTTTTCAGACCGCTGAAGCTGAAATCATACTGCCCGACATGCAGCGCCCTGGGGAAATGGAATGCCTCTGGATTGCCGCCTTCGGCGGTGCGTTGAATGACCGGGCCGCCCGGGTAACCCAGCCCCAGCAAGCGTGCGACCTTATCGAAAGCCTCACCGGCGGCATCATCAAGGGTGTGCCCCAGCAGTTCGTACTCATGATGGCCATGCATCAGGATAAGATCGGAATGGCCGCCCGATACTATCAGGCATACCAGCGGGAACCAAGGCTCCTCCAATTTTTGCACACTGACGGGGATAAGCCAGTTGGCATAGATATGCGCTTCGAGATGGTTGATGCCCAGCAACGGCAACCCGTGCGCAAAGGCGATGGCCTTGCCCGCGTTCAAACCCACCAGCAGCGACCCAGCCAACCCGGGCCCATTCACGACGGCTACTGCAGCGAGGTCATCCCAGCCTATACCTGCTTGCTCCAAAGCCTGGCGGATCACCGGCGTAATGGTAACGATATGCGCACGTGAGGCCATTTCAGGGAAGACGCCTCCGTACTGCTGATGTAGCGCGATCTGCGACGAAACCACGTTCGAGCGCAGGCTGCGCCCGTCTTCAACGACCGCAGCCGCCGTCTCATCGCAGGATGTCTCAATACCAAGTACAAGCGTCATCTATAGCCCCTGTTATTAGCTCGCTAGGGGGGGGAGAGTGGTCAACCAGATTGCGCCGTCCGCAACCATAAACAGGCGGCCGGTCGGCTCATCCACATAGAAAGCCTGCAAATCATACAAGGTGTCATCGTCAGGATTCGCCATAAACTGGCGGATATAATTGCCCGCCTTATCGAACTGTAGGATGCGCCCGCTGCCGGTATCCGCGACATATACATACCCAGGCTGCTCGGGCGATATGTCGTTCGTCACACACAAAGCCAGCGGGCTGGTCATCTCGGAAGGCAACCCGTTCATTGTAAAAGGCTGTTGGTTGCCTTCCAGAAATTTCAGCACTCGGCCGTCAACGTACAGCACATAGATGTTGCCATCGATGGCCATATCGACGACACCCGTCAAGTCGATGCCCAACATCGGGTCAAGGTAATCGGTAGGTGGCAGGGTGTAAGCGCCGTCAACCGGAACATATTTCAGGATGCGGCTTTGTAATGGATCAAGGATGTAGAGATTGCCCTCATACTTGCCGATAGTTTGCGGGCCAAGCCATAAATCGCTATCGCCGACTGGCATCAGGCTCATTCCTTGGATACCGGTCTGGGAATCGTAAGCCACCAGCGAACCGGAACGTTCCAGGGCCATCAATTGGCTGTGGCGTACAAAGACGTCGGCATCCATCCAGACGATATCGACAATTTTAGAGATCTCGATACCGCTCAATTGCTGCCCGGGCTGTAAGATCAGCGAGTTTTCATCGACCGGCTGAAGCTGATCGCCGCTTTCATTGAGCTGCAGGTGATAAACGCGGTTGCTGCCGCGGTTGAGCAAGAACAGCTCGCTGCCAGCGACGATCACCCGCGAGGTTGAATCTGCCATCGCAGGATCATCGATCTCGAGCAGCTTGGTCAAGCGATACAGGCGTGAGACGTTGTTAATGGTATCCAGGCGGTTGATGATGCGCTGCCGAAGCGACAACAGCTCCTCATCCTCGGGCAAGGCCAGCAGCCCCTCTTCGGTGCGCTGGAGCGCAGCGTTCATCGCTCTGCGTTGAGCGAGGGGATCGTCGACCGCTAAGGCAGTCTCGTACTGCACCTGCGCCGAAGTGCGTAGTTGGTTGAATTCCTGTCGGCGCAGGCGGTCATACTGCAGCCGCGCGGCGATAATCATCACCATCAATACCAGCGGGATCAGCAGGGCGGTTAAGAGCAGCACACTCCCACCGACAATCTTGGCCGGCTTACGCGGCAGCATGGTCGGGGCTGAGTCGTCGTCGGGGGCGCTGCCTACAGGCTCCGCCGCTGGCGCTCCCTGCGGCAGAGGTTGAACAGCAGGTGTTTCTTGAGAACCCTTGGGGGGTGATTGCGCTATCGTAATCATCATCCCAACCGCATCAACCTGGTAGAGCAGCGGCCCGAATACGGCTGCCAGTGCACCCTGATGGCTCGATGCGAGTACCTTCCCTAGTTGCTCGTCAGTCAGAGCTGCTGTTACCGCGGCGTTGCACAGCAAGAGCGAATCACCGGGGGTAAGCCGCACACGGCTAAAATGCGGTTCGACTTGTCCAGCCTCGCCAACGGCCAGGTCGCGTTGTTCATTCGCTGGGTTGACTCCTGCGGGATACATCCAGGGAGAATCGTTCGGTTCGAATGAGAGCAGGCCATCGTGCAGCAGCACAGCCACCACCGGGCCGGCCTGCGCCAGCAACAGTTCGGCATCCTGCACCACAGCAGCTTGTAAGCCAACCATCAACTGATGCGCTTCATCCGCACGGCGGTTGATATCGCAAATGAGGTCGTTGGCACTGTCATACCCCTCGCGCAGCGCCTGCGTGAGGGTGCCATCGGATCGGGAATACGCGCCGCTAAAAGCAGCCAGGATGCGGTCGTAAATAATAGTCGGCACGGGGACCGCAGAGAGCACCTCGATAACCAACGCCAACTTATCACGTTTACCACGTTCCAGGCGCGATGTGTATTCTACCAAGCGGGCATTGCCCGGATTCCGGAGCCAATTGCCGCTCCGAACCGCAAAACCCTCGAAAATAGCAATTAACTGCGGCTCCACGCCCAACCTCGTTTCAAACTATATTGCAGCAATTGACCGCGTCTATTCCCACTCGATAGTAGCGGGAGGCTTGCTCGTAATATCATAAACCACCCGGTTGACGCCGGATACCTCATTTACGATACGGTTCGACATACGCGCGAGGAGCTCATAAGGCAGCCGCGCCCAATCCGCCGTCATCGCGTCCTGGCTGGTCACCGCGCGAATAGCTAGCACATTGGCATACGTACGGCCGTCGCCCATCACGCCAACGCTGTGCAGTGGAGTCAACACAGCAAAATACTGCCAGACATCGCGGTCAAGCCCAGCAGCCGCAATTTCATCCCGCACGATGGCATCAGCATCGCGCAACACCGCAAGCCGTTCGGGGGTGACCTCACCTATCACGCGCACAGCCAATCCGGGGCCGGGGAATGGAGCCCGATAGACCAAGTCTTCCGGCAATCCCAACGCGATGCCCACTCGACGCACCTCGTCCTTAAACAGGTACTTGACCGGCTCGATGAGCTTGAGGCGCATTTTTGCCGGGAGCCCGCCCACGTTGTGATGGGTTTTGATTCGCGCGGCAGATTTGCCGGTCGAGGCGCTCTCGATAACGTCCGGGTAAAGTGTGCCCTGAGCAAGAAACTCGGCGTTGCCAAAGCGGTTGGCTTCCTGGTCAAAAACCTCAACGAATATGCGGCCGATAATTTTGCGCTTTTGTTCAGGATCCGTTACGCCGTGCAGTTCATCTAGAAACCGTTCGCCGGCATCCACATAGGTAAAACTCTCACCCAGTAGTTTTTGGAATCGGGCGATGTTTTCCTCGGCCTCGTTCTTACGCAGAAGACCGTTATTTACAAAGACAGCGGTAAGCTGCGAGCCGATTGCCCGACGCACCAGCGTGGCCACCACCGTCGAATCGACGCCGCCCGACACTCCGCAGACAACTCTGCCATGGCCTACGGCCCGCTTGATAGCGGTGATACTTGCATCGATAAATGAGCCGGTGCTCCAATCACGCCGGCAGCCACAGATATCCAGAAAATTACTGATAATCTCATTGCCGTGCGGGGTATGCACTACCTCGGGATGGAATTGCAGCCCATAAAGATGGCGTTCCTCATCCGCCATCGCCGCATATGGCGAATTCGCGGTGTGCGCCAAAGACCTGGCGCCCGGCGCCAACTGCTCGATGCGGTCACCATGGCTCATCCATACATCAATCGATGTACCCAGACCGGCAAAGAGCTGCGAGCAGCCATCGATGGAGACGACCGCCGGGCCATATTCGCGGTCGGCAGAGGCAGCAACGCGGCCGCCTAGCCTGCTGGCCAGGAGCTGCATACCGTAACAGATGCCGAGGACCGGCACCTTCAAGGCAAGTACATGGTCGGCGAGGAACGGCGCACCGGGATCGTAAACGGAATTCGGCCCTCCGGAAAGGATTATCCCTTTGGGATTCATTCCTGCCAGTGTTTCAGCGGGGACATCCCACGGCAGCATTTCACAATATACCTGGTTTTCACGCACACGCCGCGTTATCAACTGGCTGTACTGGGAGCCAAAATCCAGCACAACAATCGTCTCGTGACTTGCGGCGGTTTCGTTTTGCTGCATCCTGAAAGCCTCTCTGGCTGGTTTAATCAAAATAGGCTGCTCCCGATTATACAAGCCCCCTAAGGCTCACGCAAGTTGCCGGGTGTCTACTTGTACAGTTACCTTATCGCCGCTACAATCTCCGCAAAGGAGCGTCACGGGGAATGCGCATTGGAATTAATGGCATATTCTGGCCGGCGGTGACTACGGGCAGCGGACAGCATCTCCGCGGACTGCTGCCGGCGCTGGCTGCCCACGACCGCACAGTAGAGTATTTGCTCTACATCCCACGTTTTGCAGTACATCAAAATACCGTGCTTGACGCTCCTGCCAGCATAAGGATAGTGAATACACCATTTGATAAATCGCATGCCAACCTGGCCAAAGTATGGTATGAACAAGTTGCCCTGCCGGCTGCGGCCCAGGCTGACGGCGTAGAAGTGCTGCATGTACCTTACCTGGGCGCTCCCTTACGGCACAAGATGCCGGTAGTAGTCACCATCCACGATTTGATACCGTTTATCCTCAAGGAATATCGCGCCAGCATGGGGGTAAGAGTCTATTCGCGTCTGGTCGGCTGGTCGGCCAGACGGGCGGAGCGTGTCATTGCCGTTTCCGCCAGCGCCGCTCGCGATGTGCAGCGTTTGCTGCGCATCCCATCCGAACGGATTCAGGTGATATATAACGCGCTGCCCTACCAGTTTACTCCGCCAGAGCCGGAAGCATACCGCAAAGTAGCCGAGCGCCTGCGTTTACCCGCGCGGTACCTGGTCTATTTGGGCGGTTTCGACCGGCGCAAGCATATACCCGAGCTGCTGCAAGCCTTCACTGCAATAATGGGCCGGATACCCGACACAATGCTGGTGATTGCGGGCCGCCTGCCGGTGCAGGACAGCGCTTTTGCGCCCGATCCGCAGCGTCTGGCGCGTGAACTCTGTCTGTGCGAGCGCGTGCAGTTTCTCGGGGAGGTATCCGAAGCAGATAAGCCCGCCGTGTATGCCGGCGCGTCGGCGTTGGTGTTCCCTTCAACTTATGAAGGATTTGGGCTGCCCGTGTTGGAAGCCTCAGCTTGTGGCACGCCGGCCGTCGTTTGCAGTGGAAGCTCGCTGGAGGAAGTGGCCGGCGGCGGCGCATTATACGTCTCACCGGGAGATGTGACCGCCCTGGCTCAGGCCATGCTGTGCCTCGTTACGGAACCCGAGCTGCGCGCGCGCCTCGCCTTGGCCGCACGGGCGCAGGCGCAGCGCTTTTCGTGGGAGACTGCTGCGCGCCAGACTCTGGCGGTTTATCGGGCTGCTTTGCAGCCGCAGCGGAGCAGCCAGCAATGAGTGCCAGGCTTACGCTCGCGCAGCGGTTGGCGCATTTGGCCAGGCAGCCGCGCATACACAGGTGGCTGCCGCTGGTCTGTGGGGTAATCGGCGGGCTGTTCGTCAGCCGGGTGATTGCCGAATCTTCAGCAGGCCCTTGGTCGGCGCGTTGGCTGGCCCTCCTGTTATTCGTTTGCGCCGCCTTCGGTGCTGCGCTTGGATACTGGTTGGGACGCAAAATTAAGCTTGCTCCTCTGCTTGTATTAGCTATATACCTGTTTTGGCCTGCACCGCAGGCCAATATCGCCGGCGGAGTGGCTGGGTTTACGGCATTTTTATTCCTGATGTACAACACCCCGGCTCGACCGCGCGACACAGCGCTTGTCTGGCTGGTATTCACCGCATCCTTGGCTTTATACACCACCACGCTGGCGCCCGGCGTGTTGCCCGCCGATGCCGGTGAGTTTCAGCTTGCCAGCGCCGTGCTGGGCATCGCTCACCCCCCTGGATACGCGTTCTATACGCTGTTGGGCAAGCTGTTCACTCTGCTGCCGTTCGGCAGCGCTGCCTTCAGGGTGAATTGGATGAGCGCAGTCTTTTCCGCAGCGACGTTGGCGCTGTTGTGCCGCACGCTCGAACGGCGGACAGGCTCGCGCGCTGCAGCATTGGTTGGGGTGCTCTTCCTTGGCCTCTCGCCAACATTTTGGGTGCAAAGCACTACCGCCAACATCCGCAGCCTGACAGTGCTGCTGACCATGCTTTCGCTATCCTGGCTGCTCGACTGGAGTGTTGACCAGCGCCCGCGCGGCTTGGCGCTCTTCGCCCTGGCGTTTGGATTGGGTGTCGGGCACCACGCTTCTGTCGCACTGTTGGGGATCCCTTACCTTGCTTATATCATCTGTACTGCGCCGCGGCTGATCGCCCAGCCCAAACGCTGGCTGCCTGCCCTGGGGGCTTTTGCTGCCAGCTTGCTCGTGTTGCTCTACCTGCCGCTCCGCAGCGCAATGCAGCCGGCCTTTGATCCGGCGCCGATCCGCACCTGGAGCGACTTTTGGGGACACGTGCTGGCATTGGGATTCAAGGGCGACCTACTCTATTTTCGTAGTTTGCCGGAGCTGGCTGCACGCCTGAGCATCGGCGGGCAGATTCTCACGCTGCAGTTCGGGACATGCCTGGCGGTTCTCGCCGGGTTAGCGTTTATTCCACTCGCCTTACGCAAATGGAAGACTGCTTTGCTCCTGGGCAGCGTGCTGCTCGTTAATGGGCTGGCAGCCATAACCTATCGCGCGCCGCAGACGGTCGAGTATCTGCTGCCTGCCTATCTCAGCCTGGCGCTCATCCTCGGAATGGGGTTAGCAGAGCTAAGTCGGTGGGTAAAAGAGTGTTTTGTCTGGCGCACAGTCGCCGCGGTAATCCTGGTACTGGCCTGTGCCAACGGTTGGCAAACCAGCCGCAGCACATTAAGTGCCCGTAACGATGACTCGACGCAGGCCCAGGCTGCAGCGCTGCTCGATGCCGCACCGCAGGATGCCGTGATCCTCTCAAACTGGCATGAGGCAACTCCCTTGTGGTATTTGCAAACGGTAGAAGGTTACCGGCCGGACGTAACCATCGAATATGTCTATCCGCAGGGCGCCACACCCAACGAGACTACCTGGCTCGGCCGCATCGCGGCGTGGGTCGATGAACGCCCTGTGTTGGTTACCAACTGGTTTTACGGCTACGCCGTTTCACCTTACAGCTTTACTCCGCTTGGGGATGCCTGGCTTGTCTCGTCAGGCGTAAAAGACACTCTCCCCGCCGGCCTGGAGCCGGTTATGACGCTATTCACAGGCGCGGTTCAGTTGTCGGGGATAAAGCTGGAACTAGCGTCTGATTCGGCGGAACGGCGTATGACGGTCACCCTGGCCTGGCAGAGCACCGAACAGCAGACACAGGACCTGACCAGTTTTGTGCAGGTGGTCGGCCCTGAAGGCGTTATCGGCCAGGGAGATAAGACGCATGCCGTTGCCCAACTGCAGCCGGGCAAACTACAGGTGGACCGTTTTGATCTAGCTTTGCTGCCTCAAGCGCTGCCGGGCAAATACCAGGTAATAGCCGGATTCTATACTTACCAGGATGGCGCTTTGCAACGCCTCATCAGCCAGGGGCAGGATAATATCATACTGGGTGAATACGAGCTGCTGCCAGCCGCGGTAGCGGAGCCGGTTGTTCATCGGCAGCCGATGACCTGGGAGAACGGCCTGCACCTCGCTGGCTTCGATGTGGACGATAGTTTCGACGGGCAGCGCCGAATATACCTGCATCTGGGGCAGTTATCCGGCGGCTCGTTCGACAAGGTTGCTCCCGGGCGAAGCAGCGGCGAGTGCCAGATTCAAGCGTTCGCTGACGGCCAGGTGCTGGCCAGCAGAACTCTGCCGACGTTAGCACAAGGCAGTTACCAACTGGTCACTTTGGATCTACCGGCCGGCATGCAGCGGATTTCCCTAAGGGTGATCTCTGCAGAAGGCGCGCCTCTCGCGGTTTTGGGAGCCTGGCACAGGACAACCAAGCGCGAAGTGTCCCT
>JAJFUJ010000059.1 GCA_021372475.1 Chloroflexota bacterium
GAGGTGATGGGGCTGCTCGCAGCGGTGGAAGCCTGGGTGGCCGGACGCGACCACGCCGCCGAATGGAAGCGTTGGGAGGGATGGCTCGCGACCATCGCCTCTGCCCTGGCTGGCTTGCCTTCGCTCATAACGTCCATCGAGCAGCCCGGCGTAGCCAACGTCGCGCCCACCCTGGCGATCACCTGGGACCAGGCGCTCCTGCCCTGCCGCCCCGCCGATATCCACCAGGCGCTGTGGAAAGGCGAACCGCGCATTGCCATGCACCTGCGTCCCAACGGCCTGCTGGTGATGCCCTATATGATGGAGCCGGGCGAGGATGCCGTCGTCGCCGCACGCCTTAGGTATCTGCTGGAGAACACCCGCTGTGCAGCGTATCCCCTGCCAGCCCCGCCCGCGGCAGATGTATCCGGCGCCTGGCAGTTGGAGGTGGATTATGTCCGCGGAAACGGGCGCTACCAACTGGAGCTGCGCCAGGGGGGTAATGGTGTACTGAACGGCAGCCTGAACACGCCTTACGCGCAGACGCCCATTCAAGGGCACATTGAGGGAACCAGCGTTACCTTCAACACAACGCTGGGCTACCAATCCAGCAGCACCACGTATACCTTCCACGGCCGGCTTGACGGCGCCGCGCTGCAAGGCGATCTTGACCTGGGCGAATTCGGCCATGCGACCTGGCGCGCGCAGCGCTGCTAAGCGGGATTGCCAGCCCGCTACACCTGCGCTAGAATCGTGCCGTTCGTAAGGACAAGAAAAGGAGAATGTATGACAGCTCAAGCAACTAATAAGGGCGCTTACACTGCGCTCTGGTCGTATGCCTGGGATTTGATGGCCGAGGGCATCGACGGCGCACTGGAACGCATCGCCACGACCGGCGCCAATGGCGTCAGCCTGGCCACCAGCTACCATGCCGGGATGTTCCTCCTGCCCCACAATCCGCAGCAAAAGGTACGCTTTCTGGAGGACGGCAGCATTTACTTCCGTCCCGATGCTGCGCGTTTCAAGGGATTGGCAATTCAGCCGCGCGTCACAGCCCTCGCCGATGCTATTGACCCTCTGGATGCTATTTGCACCGCCGCGCCGCGCTATGGCGTCGAAGTGACCTCATGGACGGTCTGCTGCCACAACACCTACCAGGGCACGCTGCATCCCGAATTGTGCCTGCACAATGCTTTTGGCGACCCGTACGCCTTTGCCCTCTGCCCCAGCCAGCCTGAGGTGCAGGCTTATCTGGAGGCGCTGCTGGGCAATCTCAGCCAATATCCGCTGCGTACGCTGCAGCTCGAGTCGTACGATTATATGGGCTTTTACCACGGCTTCCATCATGAAAAGTTCCAGCTCGAGTTAGGCCCCTTGAGCGGGTATCTACTCGGCTTGTGTTTCTGCCCGGCCTGCCTGCAGGCCGCCAGGGAGCGCGGCATCGACGGCGAAGCTCTGAGGGACAAAACCGCCGCCTGGCTGGTGCACGCCTTTGAGGGCGAGGTAACTGAGCCGGCCGCCGTTACCGAGGGCGCACTGGAGGAGGCCGTGCCTGGCCTGGGCGCTTACCTGGCCATGCGCGATGAGCTGACCATCCGCTCGCTCAAAGGGCTAATCGGCGCCAGTTCGGTGCCGCTCAACCTGCTGGGCGTCAAGCCCAAGGTGCTGGCTGCCGTGCATAGGCAAATTGGCGAGGTCACCAACTGCGCTTATGTCAAAGACCCCGCGGTGGTTGCGCAGGTTGCGACTTCCACCCGCGAGCTGGTGGGACAGGACATGCGCGCAGGCCTGGGATTGGAAATATCACCGCGCTTTACGCCCGATGCCGCCAATATGGCTGCCAAAATCAACGCTGCTCGCGCGGCCGGCGCCGACAGCCTGTACCTTTACAATT
>JAJFUJ010000064.1 GCA_021372475.1 Chloroflexota bacterium
GAGGCACATAGATACCAGTCATCGATCTGCTTGCGCACCAAAACGACCATTCCCCAGTTAGCAGAACCGCGGCCTGCCAATGACCAATACTCCTGAATCGTTGCGGCTGCTTCTACACTGGAGAGGAATCCCATCTTTACCAGGTAGCGGTGGCCATCCGTGCCGGTAATGTAAAAACGTTCGCCATTCTCTGTATCACCCTCGTAACGGAACAAGAGTTCGCGCTCGCCCCATGTGCCGTTGCTCACTTTGATGCTCTCTGCTACACTCAACGGCGCTGATGTAGCCGCTGGCGGCAGCGGAGTATAAGTTGGCAGTGGTGTTGTCGTCGGAGGCGGAAGAGGTGTCGCCGTCCCGGTGGAGGTTGGCAACGGCGTATGTGTGGGCAGTGGCGTTGACGTTGGCGATGGTGTACATGTCGTCGTCGGCGTATGGGTGGTTGTCGCCGTCGCGGTTGCCGTAGAGGTGGCCGTATTGGTCGTTGTCGGCAGGATTATGGTGCCGGTTGCGGCCAGCATGGCAATATCTGGCTCCTGGGGAGTGCGTGCCAAAGCAATAAGCTGTCCCACTGCCAGCAAGGCAACACAACCGGCCAGGACATATATCAGTCTAGTCCCGATTGAATGCCTGTTTTTATGTGGAGGTGGCGGGGCAACCAGTTGACTAGGCATTGTTCAACACCCAAAGTTGGCCAGGCAGCTAAACTTTATACGCATCAATTGCTGCAGCGATGGCTGGAAGGCTGGTGGGCCAGGCATACGGCGGAACATTTTCGGATAACTGAATCTCTAGCCTACCGGTGCGGCCGGCTGCCTGGAGGATGCGCTCAGCCTCTTCGCGCACCTGCTCGGCAGGTCGCAAATGCACTGATGATGGGAAATTCACAAACAGCCGTTTATCGGGCCACATAGCCGCAGCTTCGGCTACGGTAGTATCGTTATCGGGAGCCGGTGCGAAGGAATCCAGGCCTCTGACGTGCGAATCCCCAATCAAGCGCCAGAGCGGTTTGAGGTCGCCATCCATATGCACGAATACAGGGATGCCGGCCTCGCTCAACATATCCGCCAGAAGGTTGTATTGCGGAACGCAGAACTCGGCAAACCTTTTAGGGCCGATTGGAGGAGCGGTAATATTATCTGGGAAATCGATGAACGGCGCGGGTGAATGACGCACAATCTCAAATATTTGCAGTGCCCTTTTTTGCAGCAACTGGACCGTATGGTTTACGCGCTCGGGATAGTCGGCAAAATGAAAGCCCAGGTTGCCCAGTCCCGCCCACTGAATCCATAACTGTTGATAGGGGCTGCGCTCTACTGCCGCCATCGGCAGCCCATCATCTCCAAGCTCGTGTTCATCTTTTAGAAAGGTCTCATAATCTGGAAGAACTAGGCCATCTTCGAGATATGACCATAGTTTGACATAATCATCGGCGTCTTCGACAAAATGCTTGCGAATCGAGCTGGATTCGTAGACCGGCTCGAAAGCGCGTTCTTCGAACAGGTCGCCTTTGGGCGTATGCAGCACGATGCGTTGCCAGCGCTTGCCGCTGCGCTGCAGCTCGATGGTCTCTGTCGCGCAGTGCGGCGTCTCGACGCGGTGTACGCTGCTCCAACGTAATAAGCCAATCCGTTCGCGCCCGATAAGATCCCAGACCGCGCGATTAGGTAACAACTGGTCATACATAATAAAAGGAATTTTATCGACTTGGGTACCGCGAATCACCGCTAAAAGGCGCTCGCGCATCGTCATCATTTTAGTCATACCACCTCACAGTTCAGTGAATATCTACTGTATGCGCGAAACCAGGGCGCCTGTCAAGCTCTAGCACTTGACACGCCGACTGACGATACGTACAAGTTACCTTACTTACGAAATGAGGAGGTCGAGATGCGTTTACCAAGTGATTATGAAGAACGCGTATATGCCGGCGTACTGGGCAAAATCATCGGCGTATATGTTGGCAGTCCAATCGAAGGTAGGGACTATGACTGGATCACTCATGAGTTGGGCGAGATTAACTATTACGTGCAGGAAGTAATGGGGCGTCCCCTGATCGCACCGGATGACGATATTTCCGGCACCTTGACCTTTGTGCGTGCGATGAGTGATTATGGCTTTAACCCGGACCTGACGCCTGCGCAAATCGGGCAGACTTGGCTGAATTACCTCATTGAACACAAGACGGTGCTGTGGTGGGGCGGGATGGGCACCTCCACAGAGCACACGGCATACTTGCGCCTCAAGGCGGGCATCCAGGCGCCCGACAGCGGCTCGGCGCGTTTGAATGGGCGTGTTGTCGCTGAGCAAATCGGAGCGCAGATTTTTATCGATGCCTGGGGGATGATTGTGCCTGGGCAACCGCAGCGCGCGGCCGACCTCGCTCGTCGCGCTGCCAGCGTAAGTCATGATGGCGAGGCTATCTACGGTGCGCAGGTTATCGCCGCCATGGAATCGGCTGCCTTTTACGAAAGAGACATCGAGCGGTTGCTTGATATAGGTTGTTCGGTCATTCCAGCCGATTGCCTGATCTACCAGCTCATCCGCGATGTGCGCAAATGGCGCCAAACGTATGTTGATTGGCGTGAAACGCGTAGCCTGATCGAGCAGCATTACGGCTATGCCAAATACGGCGGAGGCTGCCATATCATCCCGAACCATGCCCTGGTGATCATGGCGCTGTTATACGGCGCGGAAAGCTTTCAACGCGCCTTGATGATCGTTAATACCAGCGGATGGGATACGGATTGCAATTCGGCCAATGTAGGATGCATCATGGGCATCCGTCTCGGGCTGGCCGGCATCGATGCCGGCCCGGATTACCGCGGTCCAGTGGCCGACCGCGTTTATATCTCAACGGCTGACGGCGGGCGCACGGTTACAGATGCCGTGCATGAAGCGCTTGAGGTGGCACATATCGGTAGAGAACTGGCGCATGAGCCGCTCCCAGCACCAAAGAACGGTGCTCGCTTCCACTTTAACCTGCCGGGTGCTGTGCAAGGTTTTATATCCGAAGATAGCTCCACCTGCCGAGGAACCGCAACCGTCGAAAATGTTCCCGGGCACAGCTTGTCAGGCGAGCGCTCGCTGGCGATCCATTACCACAACCTGGCGCCTGGCCGCAGCGCACGCATCATCCGCGAAACCCTGCCGGATTACCGTCCAGGCAGCGGTTATGGTATCGAGGCGTCGCCGACTTTGTACCCAGGTCAGGTTGTATCGGCGCGCCTCCAGGCTGATGGTGCCAACGCGCAACCAGTTAATGCCAGCCTGATCGTTAAAACCGCTGGCGAAGATGACAAGATGGTACAAGTTACTGGGGTTACTACGGTGTTAGAACCTGGTCGAGATGCGCTGCTCGAGTGGCGCGTCCAAGCGCCGACTGGATGTCCGATTGCCTGGGTCGGCATCGAACTCACCTCCCAATCCGGCGCAGCCGGCACAGTTTACCTTGATTGGCTCACCTGGAAAGGCGCGCCTGAGGTCTGCTTGGGCGCACCCGAACACAAGGGTAACCGCTGGATCCAGGCTTGGGTATCCGCTCTTTCTGCGTTTCACGGCAGCTGCGATTCCAACTACTGGTTGATCCAGAACGAGGGAACCGGGATGGCTGCCCAGGGCACCCGAGAGTGGCGGGATTACGGCGTGCAGGCCATTTTTACCCCGCATCTGGCGCGTTCATTTGCTTTAGGCGCGCGGGTTCAGGGGCTCAAACGTTATTATGCGCTGCGGATAACTTGCCAGGGGCAGGCGCAATTGGTGCGCGAGCTCGACGGCACCACGATATTAGCTGAGGTTCCCTGGCACTGGGAGCTGTACACAGATTACTCCCTGCGGTTAGCTGTCTTCGGCAATCACATTAGCGCAGAGATCGACGGCCGGATTGTGTTTGAACTGGACGACAGCTCAACGCTGGATGGAGGCGCGATTGCACTGCTGGCTGAGGAGGGGCGCGTTGGCTGCGGGAAGGTAATTGTCAAACCTCTCGTCTAGATAAAATGCGCCGCACATATATTTTATGTGCGGCGCATTAATTTGTAAGGTTACCCCTTGCCCCATTTATGCAAATTTTCGACACTGATTTTGGCACTCTCCAGGCTTGGGCGGGCGCAGGTGTCCTGTTCAACGATATACCACTCGACAGGCTGGGCCTCGGCGACCTTGAAAATGGCCTTCATATCTACAGTTCCATTACCAATCTCGGTAAAGGTACGCTTATCGCCTTCGCCGGTCATATCCTTGAGGTGAACAAGCGGGAAGCGGCCGCTGTGGGCTTTGAGGAACGCCGCCGGATCGTCGCCGCCGTACTTGATCCAGTATACATCAGCTTCAAAGCCAACCAGAGCCGGGTCGGTCTCAGCCAACAGGATATCGATCCCGCGCAGTCCATCCATCACCTCAAACTCAAAAGCGTGATTGTGGTAATACAGGCTAATACCTTCCGCTTTGAGCGCGGCACCGAATTGGTTGAGCGAAGCTGCAGCTTGACGGAATCCCTGCAGATTGCGTAAAGCGCCTGGCAGCGCAGGAACGCCGGCGAACTTGCTGCCGATTGTCTTACAGTCGTCGATAACTCGAACGATATCAGTCTGGAAGAGTTCCATGCCGATATGCATGCCGGCCGGCTTGAGTTTGGTTTCAGCAAGCAGTTCGGCGAGCGCTTGCGCAGATAATCCGCCGAATCCGGCTAATTCTGCGCCGCTGTACCCCATTGCTGCGACCTTGCGCACTGTGCCGGCAAAGTCGATAGCAGTCTGGTCTCTCACAGTATAAAGCTGTAATGCGATAGGTATACCTGACACCTGAAGCCTCCTAGGATAACTGGATAGATAGAGCCATTATAAAACCATAATAATCGTAGCTTGAACGCTGGCTGCTGTCAAAGCACGAGTTGGTAAACGCGATGGCGCTTATACCACTGAACGTTTAGCGCGCGGGTTTCCCCAAGACTTTTGATGTTACGTTCCTCGACCTGGATAAACTCGGCATTCTGGTACTGATTCTCATACAAGACGCGCGCCAGCTCTGCATACATTACCGCATTAGCGCCCATCCCTTGGTAGGGGGCCAAGATCCCCACTCCATTGATATCGAGCCAGGTAGTTTTTTTCAAGGCGTGCAGCAAATACAACCAACCGAATGGATAGAAATTGCCGCGAGCCTGGCGAATTCCTGCCGAGATGTTGGGAAAAGTCAATACAAAGCCGATTACCTCATCCCCTTTTAGGACCAGTTCGATCAAGCGTGGGTCGGCTACGGAGATCATGCGCTCGCCAATCATCGTCATTTCAGCGTCGGTGGGCGGGCAGAACTCCCAGTGATCGGCGAATGAATCGCGATATATCTGCCCGACTCGCCCTATCCAGGTTCGCAGCTCCTTTTTACTTGTAAAAGTCTTGATTGTATAACCTCTTCGGGAGCGTACCTGGTCGGCCACCTGGAAATAGCGCTCCGGTAGCCCCTGAGCTTTGCTCAAGAAACCTGACAAGTAGTCAGTAACTTTATCGAATCCAAATGAGGTTAACAGAGGTTCATAATAGGGATAATTGTAAGCGATGCCCATCGCCGGCGGATATTCGAATCCATCTACCAGAATCCCGTGCCCGTCGGCTTGCAGAAAACCTTTTGGGCCAAGGATTTTGGTGAGATGACGTCCGCGCGCCCACTGGCAGGCTGCTTCCAATAACTGCGCAGATACCTGCTGGTCATCTACCACATCCAAGTAGTAAAAAAAGGCAGCGTTCTCTTTACGGTAGGCGTTAAAGCGTCTGTGGTTGAGCACGGCCACTCGGCCAACGGTTTCCCTTTCGCTTTCTATGACAAGAAAGCACGCTTCAGAGTGCTCGTAAAATGGATGGTGCCCCGGATCGAGTACGCGGCGCATATCTTGGCGCATTGGCGGAACCCAAAGCCTGTTATCCCGGTATAATTCAAACGGGAAGTCAATAAATCGCGATATATCTTGACGGTTGTTGAAATCCACTTGCCTAATACGCATCGCCGTCATCCTGCAGGAAGAATCCCACGCCCACGACTTTGGGGCCGACGTGAGTCAAGATCGCAGGCGGGATGCAATACAAGGGTAAGGGTTCGCAGCCAATCACAGCGCCAAAGCGTTGTGCCAGACACGTGGCGAATTCGCGCTGTTCGGCGGTTCCGTCATACATTAGCGCCGGCATACCGGCACTGCCTTTGGGGCACTGCTGGGCAATGATACTGACCATTCTATTCATCGCGTTATACTCGGTCCGTCCGCGAGCATATTGATCGATATATCCATCGCGAAAGGTCAGGATAGGTTTTACCTGCAGCATGCTGCCCAGCAGCGCCGCAGCGCCGCCAATCCGCCCACCGCGCGCCAGATAATCTAGGGTGGCCACGCGAAAATAGGTGCGGCTGCGTCTTATGAGCTGATGCACATGTTCGACTATGGCCTCTGCCGATTCGCCGGCCTGGGCCAACTCGGCAGCGCACATCACCATCATCCCTAGAGCATAAGCGATCGTGCGCGTATCGATGATATGGATATCTGCCTTGGGGAAATCAGCCGCCGCGAGCTGTGCGGAACGTACCGTTCCGGAGACTTGGCACGATGGATGGATACAAATTATAGATTCGTTTGCTTCGCCAAGATTCTGGAATATATCCCTAAAAAACTGCGGAGGAGGAGCCGCCGTTTTGGGCAGATTACGCTGGCTGCGCAGCATACGGATGAACATATCCGTATCCAGATCCACCCCCTCACGGTAGGATTCGTCACCAAAACTGACGATCTGCGGAACGATAGGAATATGATACTGTTCAGCTAACTGAGGAGGCAAGGAAGCCGTCGTATCGCTGACTATCCGTACCATGGCAGCTCTCCTATCCACACAACGTAGGAATCCTCACTACATATACCAACAACTATCCCGTATGATAGAGTATCCGCTAGTTTTTACCCTCGTTATATTTTGCTGGTTAGGTTTTTATGCGTTGACCGGCTCGTTAGTTGATAAGCGTATTATTGCCAGCCAGTTTATGCGGCCAGGCAGCTTCATATCTGGAATTCGCACACCGGATAGAGCCGAAGGCTTATGGTATAACCACAGTCTTAGTGTCGCGGCCAGGAGGAGCCTGCAATATCGCGGGCAGCTCCGTCAGGCTGATACGGCGTGTGATGAGCGGTTCGAGATTGAGCCTGCCGGAAGCGAGCAGCGCTACAGCCCTGCTGTGAGTGAAGGGATTAATGCGTGCACCGCGGATGGTCAACTCGCGCCGAAAAACAAGATTCGGCTCGAGCGCAGTAAGTTGTCCCGGAGGTGTCACCCCGAACCATACGATCGTTGCTCCCGGCGCTGCCCAGGCTACTGCCTGTTGAGTCGTGTGTACCGAGCCAACGGCCTCGAGCACAATATCCGCACCGCCGCACAATGCACCTGTAGTTTTGAGGGGATCTTCGTTCGTCGGGTCGACAACGGCGTCCACATAACCTAATTGCAGCGCCATCGCTCTGCGTTCGGGGATGGGGTCCGAAAGGATGAGTTTTCCTGCCCCGCTCATCCTGGCAAGCTGCGCCAATATCTGGCCGATGGCGCCCCCGCCAATAACCGCGACAATATCACCCGGCTTGATTTGGGCTTGCTCAATACCGCGTAAACAACAAGCGAGTGGTTCGGTCAAAGCGCCTTCCAGCAAAGAGACGCGCTGCGGTAGGCTAAAGCACTGGCTTACCGGAACAGCGCTGTATTCGGCAAATCCGCCGTCATAGTTAACGCCTACAGCGGAAAGGCTCTCACAAAGGTGCACCTGCCCGCGCCGGCAGGGGCGGCAGATACCGCACGCCATGTTTGGGTCGATGGCGATATGGTCGCCAACGGCATATTCATGGACGTTCTTGCCGACTTGCACGACTTCGCCCGCATATTCGTGCCCGATGATTACGGGCGGGTTTGCATCGAATTCGCCGTGAAAAATGTGCCGGTCAGTCCCGCAAATACCGCAGGCTGCGACTTTAACCAGGACCTGCCTCTCCGCAATATCAGGAAGAGGCCGTTCCTCTATGCGTAAATCACCTATGCCGTAAAATACTGCTGCTTCCATCCACTCACTCCCTGAGGTGCCGCAACTAATTAACCTTAGCGGTATTTTACAGTAAAGAGCAGATGGAATACAATCTGCAGTGAAGGCGACTCCCTTTGAGCGCCAGAACGCGTGGTATATTTTCCGTCGCTTGGATCGTATAACGACCGAGACGGCATAAACGTAGAGGCTTTTATCAGTCTCGCGCCGTGTCGGCGCGAGACTGTTTTTTTTACTATGGCAGAACCCTTCATCAAAGTAGAAAACTTATTCTACAGCTACGAAGTGCCAAGCATGGAGCCAATTCCTGCGTTGGTAGATATCTCATTGCGCATCATGCCCGGCGAATTCCTGGCGATTGTAGGACACAATGGTTCAGGCAAATCCACACTGGCTAAATGTATCAGCGGTTTGCTAACGCCGACCCAAGGTCAGGTTTCCGTTTTGGGCTTGAATACTCGTCAACCGGCCAACCAACGCCAGATTCGTGCGGCAGTAGGCTTGGTATTACAAAATCCGGATAACCAGTTCGTGGCTGCGGTTGTGGAGGAGGAAGTTGCCTTCGGAGCCGAAAATCTGGGGATACCTCAAGACTCACTGCGTCGGCGTGTGGATCAGGCCTTGTTGGATACCGGTCTGCAGCAAGAGCGTTATGCAAACCCGCACAATCTATCCGCCGGGCTCAAATCGCGTTTGGCAATAGCAGGAATACTGGCAATAGCACCACAATGCCTGATATTGGATGAATCGACTGCTTTGCTGGATCCTTTATCGCGCGCTTCACTGCTGCTTATGCTGCATGAGCTGCATCGCAGCGGCCTGGCTATCGTAACTATTACGCATTATATGGATGAAGTGATAGATACGGACCGCGTTATTGTGCTGGATGCCGGCAAGCTGGTTATCGAAGGCTCACCTCGGCAAGTGTTTCAACAGGAAGCCCGCTTGCGTGAGATCGGGCTCGATTTGCCGCCTGTTGGCCAGATAGCACGCGGGTTGAGAACGCGCGGCCTGGATATTGGGTATCCGCTGACGGTGGAGGAGCTTATCCAAGCGCACCAGGAGCATAAATATGATTGATGCCGTGGTGCGGATCCAGCATCTAGCGCACACCTACCTGGCGGGCACTCCTCTGGCAGCCCAGGCGCTGATCGATGCAAGCTTGACGGTACTGCACGGATCGGTGACGGCGGTTGTTGGCCCGAATGGCGCCGGCAAATCTACGCTGCTGCACTTTATCAATGCTCTAGTCCGCCCCGCCAGTGACGATCAGGTGCAAGTGTTGGGTCTAGATACGCACACTCCTTCACTAGATATCGGCGTACTGCGCAGGCGGGTCGGCCTGGTAATGCAGTATCCGCAGCAGCAGTTGTTCGAGCGCTTTGTTGGCGATGATATAGCCTTTGGCCCGCGCCAAGAAGGGCTCCAAGGGGAGGCGCTGCGCAAACGGGTGTTTGAGGCGATGGAGGTTGTGGGGCTCAATCCGCTTACTTTTATCGACCGGCATACCTTCTCCTTAAGCGGCGGAGAAATGCGCCGAGTTGCCCTGGCAGGCGTCCTGGCAATGCAACCGGAGTTGCTCATACTCGATGAGGTAACGACCGGGTTGGATCCGCGCGGCCGCAAACAAGTGCATGAGTTATTAAGAAATCTGCGGGATCGTGGAATTACCGTGGTGTTTGCGTCGAACGATATGGACGAAGTACTCGAGATAGCGGATCACATGGCAGTTCTATATCAAGGCAGAACAGTAGCAGAGGATATCCCCACTGTATTGTTCAACTCGATGCAATCAGGACAGTGGGGTTTGCTGCCACCGGCAGCGATGCGCATTCGGCAGGGGCTGGTGCAAGCCGGTATCCCTTTGCCGCCGGGAATTAGCTCTCTTTCAGGGCTGGAGGAGGCTCTGTGGCAAGTCTGGAGGGATTGAGGCATGTCTCGATAGGCCAGTATCTGCCGACCGGCTCTTTTGTGCACCGGTTGGATGCCAGGCTCAAGCTGGCGGCATGCGTGGCTCTGCTGGCTGCGCTCTTGCTGGCGCGCGGGTATCTGGTCAACATCGCTTTGCTAATAGCTATTATTGGTCTGGTAACAGCAGCGCGTTTGCCACTATCCTATCTATTAGCCAGCCTCAAGCCTGCACTGCCTTTTATTGTTATCCTAACCGTGATGCAGCTCTTGTTCTATGGACGTGGCACGGGTGGAAGCGCCGTGTGGGTAGAATGGGGCTCGCTGGTTATATCGGCTGAAGGCGTACAGCTTGTAGTTGTATCGCTAATCAGATTCATCGGATTGCTGCTGTGCGTGAGCCTGCTGACAAACACAACCACGAGCAGCGCGTTAACCCATGGCGTAGAGTGGTGGCTGCGGCCGCTCACAGCAATAGGCCTGCCCGGGCATGAATTGGCGCTGGTCTTGGCCATCGCTTTGCGGTTTTTACCCATCCTAGGCGAAGAGTTGGAAGCAATCGGTCAGGCGCAAGCCTCACGGACCATCACGACAGGTACCGTCAGCCGTTGGCATTTTATGGCTGGCGCCCGGCGTATAGCCAACCTGATTGTGCCACTGTTTGTGAGCACGCTGCGCCGCGCAGACGAATTGGCGCTGGCGATGCAAGCGCGTTGTTATCAGGGGGGCAAAGGGCGAACTCAGTTGAACCCGTCGAACTGGCGCACTGCGGATACATTCGCGGCTTTAGTTGCTGTCGCTGTTTTAGCGGTCGTCATCATCCTTAGGCATTTCCCAATACCATAACGGAGGTTCCCCATGTACGATTCTAGGAATATACGCCGCATTATTGTAGCTGGCTTGTTGCTGGCGATTACCTTGCTGCTGGCGTTCACGCGGATTGGGTTCATCCCCGTGCCGACTCCGGCGGCTAATGCCACTATTGTGCACATCCCCGCCATAGTAGGTGGTATCCTGGAAGGGTCATGGGTTGGGATGGTTATAGGATTGGGATTCGGCTTTGCCAGCTTTATGCAGGCCACAATCCCCGCTTTCAAAGATCCGCTCGTGGCGATTCTACCGCGCTTGTTTATCGGCGTCTCGGCCAGTTTGGTATTTAGCGCGTTCTACCGTGCCAAGAAGCAAACACTATATATTGTAGTCGGCGTCCTGACGGTGCTCGTGTTGGCGGTCGTGTTAATCCTTTCGGGTGTTTTCCCGGGATTACTGGCAAATATCCAATCGCTTTCGGAGGCTTCCGCCGGTATAGCCGCCTTCAAATGGTGGCAAGGCCTGATAGTCGGGGGTGTAACAGTGGCCCTGGCCGCTGGACTCGTGTTCTGGCTGCGTAAAGAAGATCGAGGCATTGTGGCAACGGGATTGGCCGCCGCAGTCGGCTCGATGACAAATACAGTGTTAGTGCTCACGATGGCGACGGTGCGCGGTTATTTCACTGCCGGGATGTCGCTGATTATCGGTTTGGCACAGGGCATTCCAGAGATGATAATTTCCATTATCGTGACCGTAGCGATTGTGGCAGCAGTGCGTCAGTTTGGGCGACGTAAGGCGCGCTTGTAGGTAAGGAGGTAGAAATGTTGCTGTGTATAGATATTGGGAATACAAACATCGTCCTTGGGCTCTACGAAGGGCAGGAACTGGTGACACATTGGCGTATCAACACTGACCAGGCCCGTATGCCTGATGAATATGGCTTAACCTTGAACTCATTAATGCAACACGCCGGTTTGAAAATAAAAGATATTAGCGGTATCGCGTTGGCCAGCGTGGTCCCGCCTGTTACCGATATAATCATTGAGATGCTGCAGCGGTATGTGGGTCAGGAGCCCCTGGTGGTCGGCAGCGGTGTCAAGACGGGGGTTGCAGTTCGCTACGATAACCCCCGCGAGGTGGGCGCTGACCGTGTGGTTGATGCAGCGGCCGCCTACCGCTTGTACGGAGGTCCGGCATGCATTGTGGATTTCGGCACGGCAACGACCTTCGACGCTATCTCTACCAGCGGCGAGTACCTGGGCGGAGCGATTGCGCCCGGTATCCGGCTGGCCGCGGAGGCCTTGTTTCGAGGGACCGCGAAACTGCCCCGCGTTGATTTACAACGGCCGTCTCGCGCCATTGGTACCAATACGGTCGACTCGATGCGCTCCGGCATCTTGTTTGGCTATGTCGGCCTGGTGGAGGGTATGGTAGCGCGCTTCCGTCAGGAGTTGGGGCCGTCAATGCGGGTTATTGCCACCGGCGGCCTGGCAGATGTGATTGCTCGCGAGACGCAAGTCATTGAGATGGTCGAACCGTGGCTGACCCTTAAGGGATTGCGCCTAATCTACGAGATGAACCGAGGTGCGGAATGAATCTGCAGGGGGCTCATATCCTACTCGGGGTGACTGGCGGTATTGCGGCATATAAAGCGGCTGATTTGTGCAGCAAACTAGTCCAGGCTGGCGCACAAGTGCAGGTAGTGATGACGCCTGGTGCTGCGCATTTCATAGCCCCACTTACATTTCAAACGCTGACTGCACATCCGGTATCGGTTGACACCTTCCAATTGCTACGTGATACAGATATGGCGCACATTTCGCTTTCTGCCTGGGCGCATATATTGGTTATTGTTCCGGCAACAGCCAATACAATCGCCAAACTGGCGCACGGCCTCGCAGATAACCTGCTGACCAGCACCGCTTTGGCTTGCCCAGCCCCCTTGATAATAGCCCCAGCGATGGACGCGGATATGTGGGCTCATCCGGCGACGCAGCAAAATATCGCAACCTTGCATTCTCGAGGAGCCATTCAGGTAGGGCCTGCGCAAGGTAGGCTTGCGTCAGGCCGGGTTGGCGCAGGCAGGCTGGCTAGCAACGCGGAGATTATCGCCGCGATTCGCCAAGCCCTCGGGCGTACCGGCAAGCTGGCTGGCAAGCGAGTGCTTGTTACTGCCGGCGGCACACGCGAGCCGTTGGATCCAGTGCGGCACATCAGCAACCGTTCCTCCGGCAAGATGGGTTATGCTATGGCGGAAGCTGCTCGCGATTTTGGCGCTCAGGTAACCCTGGTGTCAGCTTCCACAGGCTTGGCGCCCGTTTACGGGATACAGATGGTATCGGTTCAGACTGCGCAGGAGATGTATGCGGCTGTGTTGCAGCGTGTAGCAGAGACCGATTTGTTAGTAATGGCTGCAGCCGTAGCCGATTACCGTCCCAAAGGCGCAGCCGCACAGAAAATCAAGAAAGCCGATGACGACTTGACTTTGGAACTGGAACGCACGCCGGATATCCTGATGGCCGTCGCTCAAAGGCGTCAGGAAACTCACCATCCTGCTTTTGTCGTGGGTTTTGCCGCCGAAACAGAGAATTTGTTAGCTAATGCGGCCAGTAAACTTGCCAGTAAACACCTGGATTTGATCGTCGCTAACGATGTCTCCTCCAGCGATAGCGGTTTTGATGTCGACCAGAATCGGGTTATCCTGCTGCGGCCGGACGGCGCTCAGGAGCCGCTTCCGCTGCTTCAAAAGACTGAGGTAGCCGAGCGTATCCTGGAGCGCATCGCGGAGTGGTGGAGGTAGGATGGTGTTGGAACTAGAGCCAGGGGCCATCACCGATGTCGGCGGAATATGTGTCGGTCACTGGACAGACCTGCAGCACTTGACTGGTTGTACGGTGGTGCTTGTCGAGCAAGGCGCTGTGGGCGGTGTTTCCGTACGCGGTTTGGCGCCGGGCACTCGCGAGACCGATGTGCTGCGCCCTGGGAACCTGGTTTCGCGGGTTCAGGCAGTGCTGCTGACAGGGGGCAGCGCGTTTGGCCTGAGTGCAGCCGATGGCGTGATGCATTATCTGGAGCAAAAAGGCAGCGGCTATCACGCCGGTTCCGCTGTGGTGCCTATCGTGCCGGCCGCGGTGCTGTATGACCTGGATCTCGGGCCAGCCAGCGTGCGTCCGGATGCTGCCGCCGGCTATGCGGCTTGCCAGGCGGCCTCTGCAAACGTCCCACAGGGGAATGTAGGGGCGGGGACGGGAGCGACCGTCGGCAAATTGTTCGGTATCTCGCGCGCGATGAAGACAGGCATCGGGACGGCCAGCGTCCGCGCGGGCCGGTTAGTGGTTGGCGCTATCGTGGCGGTGAATGCCTTCGGGGATATCTATGACCCTACTGCTAATCATATTATCGCTGGAACGCGCGCCATGCATGCCGAACAGCTTATCGATACCAGCGCTGCTTTGGCAAGTGCTCCGGTGCGCACAGCCATGGCGCTGCGCAACACGGTGATAGGTGTGATTGCCACCAATGCCAAACTTGATTCAGCTCAGGTAAACCAGGTCGCAGTGGCTGCCCACGACGGTCTGGCGCGTGTAGTACGTCCGGCGCATACCCTTTTTGACGGCGATACTTTGTTCGCCCTCGCTACCGGCCATATTCGTGCGCACCAGGTGTTGGTAAGCAATATGGCTGCTGAGGCAGTCCAGCGGGCGATTCTGAACGGCGTGCTTGCGGCCGAGCCCGTACTCGATTTGCCGACAGCAAGGAGCTTTGCCGGTAGATCCTGAGTGGGATAGTTAGGGCTGGAACTTGATCATTACTGAGTTCAAATGCTCGATCGAGCCATCACGCGGGCTCAAGCTGAATACTTGAATCTTGCCCACCTGAGCCTTCTGCGGCATCGTAAACGTCACTGTCCCTGTAAAAGGCCCATACTGGCCAAACTCGGCAGAAATAGTCACGGTGCCTTTGCCGATGGTTTTGCCTTCCTCGTCCAGCACGGCCACAGCGAGCGTGTTTTCATAGCCTGCACCCCAACCAGTGATGGTGAGCGGGCTAGTTATCTTGTTGTTGAGTATTGGGCTGGTAATAATGATCGCCTCTTGAACTACTGGGGCTGTGGCCGTCGGCTTGGGGCTCGGGGTGGCCTGAGTGCTGTTTTTGGTTGGTGGGATCACGAGTTTTTGACCGACATATATCAGGTTGGTGTTGCTGAGGTTATTTGCCCAGACAATGCTTTGTAGGGGAATCCCATAGCGTCGTGCGATAGAGTACAAGTTCTCGCCGCGAGAGACTGTGTGCACAGTTAGCGGGCGCCCTAGAGGGATAAGCAGCTTTTGGCCAATATAGAGCGTGTCAGTCGAGAGCTTGTTTACCTCCCTGAGCGTGCTGACGCTGATATTATACAGAGCTGCAACCGAGGTAAGCGTTTGCCCGGCTCCCACTGTATGCACATAGATATTACTGCTCTGTCCCTCAGCCGTTACCGCTGGCAATATCAATGAGCTTAACACAATTAGCGCCAAAAGCATCCGTTTCATAGCGATATCCTTTTCTGGCTTTCTAGTACACAACGAACTATATAGATATACGCTCTCTCAGGATATCTTAGCGATAACGCTTCCTGCCGAGTAACTGCTGCATCACTAGAAGAATTACCAGCACACCGGCAAAAGAGAGGGTGGAGGGAGACGGCTTGCCAAATATAATCCAGACAGCCACGGCTGCTAACACTATGCCTATCACTATCAGTCTGCCGGCCTGGCTGAGCCAGACTAGCTGCCAAACGGCGACTACAGCTTCCAAGCCTTTTAAGCCTGCTCTAAGCGCTGCTTTGTATTCGATACGAGCCTCTTCGCGGTGCCCGCTTTTAGCGAGGGCAGCAGCATAGGCATGGCGGGTATGCGCGTCGATATCCGGCATGCCGCGTACAACCTCACCAAGCACTTCTGCGGCGCGGGTTGCTTGTCCCTGGACATACAGCACTCGCCCCAAGGCGCTCCCTGCCCGGAAGAAATAAGGGTTCATCGAATAGGCGCGCTGCAGATAATCGACTGCCTTGTCGTAATGCTTGAGGCGCGCTTCCATCAAACCCATGTTTGAATAGGCCAAACAGGCGGCATAAGGATTTTCCTGTTCATATTCTACCAACTCTTGAGCGCTGGCCATCGCTTCAGTAAGTTTGTTTTGGCTGAGCATGACATAAGTGCGCGCGTGCAATTCGGAAGCTTCCAACTGACGGCGCAGATGGTCCTCCTCGATATGCGAAATGAGCCGTCGTGCATTTTGCAGTTCATCGACAGCCTCATCAGGCAAACGCATATCTGCCTTAACCTGCGCCAAGGTGAGGTGAGGTTCCGGGTCCTCAGGAGCTAGCTCGCTTGCCTTCATCAGCAAATCGCGAGCTTCCTTCAGTTTGTCATCGAGGAACTTGATTACTCCCAACGCTGTGTAAGCTTCACTGCGCTCTGGCTGTAATTCGATGCAGCGCTGCGCTGCTGCCGTAGCTTCAGATGCTTTGCGCATACGGATGAGTGTTTTAGCTACTGCAAGCTGCGCTTCATAGTTGCTGGGATCTTTGGTTACGACATCCTCGAATATATCCAGGGCTTGTTTTACCTGTAAAGAATCGTAATGCTTCCAGCCTTCGGCCAACAGGTTTTGTATATCCTTATTGGAATTTGAGTCCATTCGGCACCTCTCATTTTGGTTGCTTGCAGTATAACGAAAGCCAGGCCTGCAAGCAAGGTAGATAAAAATAGGCGATTCGTTGACAGTTAGCTAATTCCGTGTTACCATCTGGTTAACTGTAGATACCCCGGTGCCACCTTGTAGCCGGGGAACGAGCATCACAGGGTCGGTTTACACCACCGAACAAGGAGAAGGGAGTTGTCATATGGAAATCCAGATAAAAAGCCACAATATTGAAATCAGTGACCAGTTGCGGGCTCAGATCGAAAAAAAGGTCAGCAAACTCGAGCGCTTTTTACCCAATATTGACGAGGCGCGGGTTGACCTGAGCGTGCAGCAGACAAAGAGTGCGGACGATCGCCAGATTGTGCAGCTTACTCTGCGTACCAACAGCACCATTTTACGGGCGGAGGAACGCGCATCGGATCTATACACTTCACTCGATACCGCTCTGGAGCGGATGACTCGCCAGATCGAGCGGTACAAGGGAAGGCATTGGCGGTCTCAAAACCGAGCTGTCAGCGAGCCGGCAGTTGTTGAGGAACAGCAAGCTGAGGAAGAAGAGGAACTGATTATACGCAGGAAATCCTTCCAGACTCGCCCGATGACCGTTGAGGAAGCTATCGAGCAGATGGAACTGCTGGGGCACGACTTTTTCGTATTCTACGATGCGGCTACAAAAGCCTTCTGCGTCGTATATCGGCGTAGAGATTCGGGATATGGGCTGCTCTTGCCAGAGCTAGCCTAAACCAAACAGGTGAAGCCTTACGCTTCACCTGTTTTTTGTCGCTGGTTAGCCAAATGCTGTGCGAGGAGCCTAGTCGCGACATAACCATAATAATAGGCGACTAGAATGGCCAGCACGAACCCACGCCAGCCGTCACGGAATCCTTGTAAGGTTATATAGCGTCGCACGAACTCTCGCAATGGCAGGGAAGCCCGGGTCCAAGGCTTGGGGTGAATACCCTGTTTGAAGCGAATATCCGCTTCGTAAGCCACATACTGGCGCTGCTTATTCCTAAACTGCTTAACAGTAGCATAGTTATAGTGGATCAGAGGATGTATAAGGTATCCTTCCGACCCATCAAGTAAAACAATCTCGTGCACCTGGTGCTCAGGGTCGTAATGGCCGAATCCGCGTTTGATTAGGCGCAGTTGGTAATCGGGATACCAGCCGCCGTGCTTGATGACAGCACCCCACACATAGTTATATCTGGGCACCCACCAGCCCACCTCGGGTGAATTGCCCGTGAGTATATCTACTATTTCTGCATTTAGCTCAGGTGTTGAGCGCTCATCGGTATCCAGAAAATAAATCCAGTCAGTCTGAGCCAACTCGAGCGCATAGTTGCGCTGAGCGGCAAAGTTCTCGAATGGATGGGGTTCAACCCTGGCGCCCAATGAAGCCGCAATTTCACGCGTGCGGTCGTTGGAGCGCGTATCGAGGATGACCAACCGCTCATCAGCCCAGGCTAGGCTGTTCAGGCAATCCGCGATGCCAGCCTCATTATTGAGCGCCAGTATTACCGCGGTTATGGTCAACTTAAAACTCCTTGACACGCCGATATGCGTCGATGATACGTTCAGCTTCATCCTGGTGTAGCATATGCGCAGCAACCTCACGGCGCGTACGGCTGATCTGTTTGTTCAAGCCAGCCCGAACAATGAACTTGACAAGATATTGATATATTTTTGAATAATACAGACCAAACAAGCGATAGCGGCTGCGCCAGAGCGCGATAAACATCGCGGCCTTGAACTGCTTTGTGCTCTGGCCGGCATAATGGACAATCTGCGCTTGTGGCACACAGTAGACTTCCCAACCTGTGCGGTGCGCCCGCATACACCAATCGATTTCTTCGCAGTACATAAAATAACCCGCGTCTAGCGGGCCGATCTGCTTCCATGCCTGCAGGCGTACCAACATAGCTGCGCCCAGAGGGTGATCAATCTTGAATGGTTGGCCATCCCGATAACGCTTAAGCGGGTAGCGTCCGTTCAAGGATGAGTTAATCAATCGGTGGTTGATTGTCCAAAAATCAAAAAAGGCCATCAGCAAAGTAGGAAAGTGAAATGCGCCATGCTGGAAACTGCCGTCGGCGTAAAGCAACTGGGCGCCGGCAGCGGCAGCACTTGGCTTGGTGCGCATAAAGCCAAGCAAATGCCAGATGGCGCCCGGTTGTATGAGGGTATCCGGATTGAGCAGCAGGATATAGTCAGGGGGATTCCCTGTTTGTTCAATGCATTCCATCCCGCGATTGACTCCGCGGGCAAATCCCAGGTTTGCGTCACTCGCTAGCAGCGTTGCTTGAGGGAACTGCGCGGCAATTGCCTGGGCGCTGCCATCCTCTGATGCATTATCAATGACCCATACCTGGCCTTCCAAGCCGGCTGATGACAGCTCTTGGTACACGGATGCCAGACAGCCCAAGGTCAGTTCACGCGTGTTGTAGCTGACAATGACTATAGCCAGATCCATGCCTAATAGCCGATCGAGATGGGAGTCGCTTCTACCCTGTCCTGCACCATTTGGACTTGCTCCTGGATCAAGCCAATCCAGTAATATGGTTCTATCTTGGAAGGACGATCTGCGATGACAAGATGGCCAACCACTGTCACAGTTTGGCCGGGCATCAGGTATTTCTGCGGACCGATGTCTGTATCCATTGTGGTCAATTCCGCATCAGTACCGAGTTGCCAGCGATAAGGATAAGTGCGGCCGGAGCTGTTGCCCTCAAAATCAAGCCCAACACGGAAAATACCAGGCTCCTCGTATTCTTCCAGGGTATTAAAGTTTATGGACGTCGTATAAACGGTCCCTGCTTCAGGACCTTTGGTGCGAATCGGGACGGTTCCGATATTCTTGACAGTGCAGGTAAAGGTAAGCGTTCCTCCCAGGGGAATAGTCAGTGGTGAAAAGACGGCTGCACCGTTTACTATTTCGGCGCGTGGCACACCTCCGCCAGAAATTGTGATGGTGTCCTCTACCCGTGCTTTGTTGCCAACAAAATCTTCAGCCTCGACAACAAGCGTATAGTCGCCATCGGCTGGCGGAGTCGCCCCCAGGTCAATCCCGGCATCGTAATCGTGCTCGTGCGCGCCGATGGCGCCAAAAGCGCGTATCTTGTCCTCTGCAACCGGATATTTGGTGCCTTCCTGGTCGAGAAGATAGACATCGACCCGGCTTGCTTCCTTGTTCAGGTTATAGCTGATTGTTACCCTATCGGTGATACCATCCCGGTTCGGCGTGAACTTTTTGGGGTAAACGGATAGGTTTTGGATCTCAATATGCAGTGGGTCACCATCCGCAATGGTGAGGGGTATCTGCTCGGATTGCGAATGGCCACGTTCGTTAGTTGCCTCGATGGTGACTGTATAGCTGCCATTGGGCAGCAAACTGCCGTCAATAACGCCGCCAATATAGGTAGTGCGCGGACCGGGTGAACGGCGTTTTTCGGTGCGGAAATAGTGGCGTTGACCGCCCGCGTCTTCCAGGTATATCGATACCGAGGATTGGGCAGTAAGGGTATAGTTTAACTCGGCAATATCATCAACGCCATCCGCATTAGGGGTGATCGTTGCTGGGCGTATGCTGACATCACGAATCAAGCCGCGGCTGGTGCAGCCGGCTGTCCCAAGCAGCAGAAAGCCCAGAGCAAAAGCGAGCACAACACGCTTGAACACTGACCACTGCCTCCCACGAGATGATGATAGTTTAGGTAAGGTGCTGCAGAGCGTCAAATGCAGTGCATTCACAGGTGACGCTTGATAATTTCACCTAGCCGGCGAATGCCCTCCCGGATAAGCTCTGGCCGTACACTCGCGAAAGTGAGACGCATGGTATTTTTGCCATCGGCCGTAATGTAAAAGGGGCTGCCGGGCACAAAGGCGACCTGCTGCTCCACCGCCTCGGGCAGCAGCGCGACTGTATCGATCTCGGGCGGCAACTCAACCCACAGGAACAAACCGCCTTGCGGGCGGCTGAAATATATTCCTTGAGGCAAGTATTCCTCGATCGCTTCGAGCATAGCCTGCCGGCGTACCCGATATGTCTCGCGAATCCTGGCGATTTGTTCCGGCAGCCATCCGCGCCTCAAGAATTCATACGCAATAACCTGCGATAGAGCGTTGGTGTGCAGGTCAGTTCCCTGCTTGGCCATGACCAACGGTTCAGCGACTTCCTTCGGGCATACAACCCATGAAAGGCGCAAACCCGGGGCCAATGTTTTCGAAAACGAGCTGCAGTAAACCACATTGCTTGGTTTGCCGGTTAACCCGCGCGAAACTGCCTCCTGGCTCGCTAAGGCGGCAAGAGTAGGTAATGGGTCGCCTTCGAAGCGCAGGGAGCCGTATGGGTCGTCCTCGATAATAACCAGGTCTTGGTCGAATGAACGCTGGATGAGCTGTTTGCGGCGCGCCAGTGACATCGTCACGCCCGTCGGATTCTGAAAGGTGGGCAGGGCATAGTAGTATTTGCAATCCGTCGGATCAAGGCGGGCAACATCCGCACCGTCATCATCCATATTAACGGCTCTGAACGCTACGCCGTATGCTTTGAACGACTGCAGCGCTCCCAAAAAGGTCGGATTTTCCACAAGGACGGTATCGTCTTCATCCAGCAGGATGCGCCCCAGCAAGTCGAGGCTTTGCTGGGTACCGCTCGTAATAATGATGTTTCCCATTTCAGCCGGTATACCTTGCGCGCTCATCTGCTCGGCTAGTAGGGCGCGCAAAGGGGGGAACCCGTCCGTCAAGCCATATTGTAAGGACTCGCGAGGCATGTTCGTGATAACGTCCTGTGCGATTTCGGCTAACTGACGGGTTGGAAATAGCTCCGCTTCAGGCCACCCGCCTGCCAACGAGATGAGACCGGGCGCCTGGGCGCATTTCAAAATGTCACGGATCGCAGAGGTGGTCATCCATTCCAGGCGCTGCGCATAACGCTGGTTCCAATCGATAGTCATAGCTTGCTCCTTATGGAAGATTGTGAGTCTTGCGTTCATCAAGTGAAGCGAACACAATGCCCGCCAGCGCACATGCAGCCCCTACGAGAGTGACCGTTGAGGGGCTCTCTTTGAGTATGAAAAAAGCAAGGATGCTGGCGCCGATTGGCTCGCCTAATATCGCCAGGGTCACAAATACCGGACTAAAGTAAGCTAACGCCCAGTTAAAGGCCGAGTGACCGATGACCTGGGGTATAACGGCAAGTAATATGAGGTAGGTAAAGGTTATCGGCGAATAATTAAACATCGGCTGTCCGCTCACAATGCAGAGCAGGAGCAGCGCAATGCCGGCAATGCTGTAGCACGGCCAGGCGTAAGCCAATGTGGGCAACTTACGGCGGAGCACTCGTCCTAACAATAGATGGCAGGAAATGGCTACAGCACCCAAAAGCGCCAATATATCGCCCAGGAGCGCTTTGCCAGAAAAATGGAAATCTCCAAAGGCGACGATAGCCGTTCCCAGGAAAGACAAGCCAATAGCCAATATGGTGCGCTTACTGACGCTTTCATGCAAAATAAAATGAGAGGCTAATCCCACAAAAATGGGGTTCATCGTAACCAGAATAACCGAGCTAGCGACGGTAGTCAGCGATAGGGATGAGATCCAGGCCGCAAAATGAGCTGCCAGGGCAAGCCCAGATAGAACCAGCAGAATGATTTCCCGCTTGGTCATTTGGCGCCAAGCTGCAATCGAACGTGGTATTGCCCAGGGAGCTAAAACAATGGCAGCGATGAGCATGCGGTACGCGCCGACAACGAGGGCCGGGGCATCGGCCAGCCGGATCAAGACTGACGCCGTTGAAATCGCCGCAATCCCGAGGCCTAAAATTATCCAAGAGCTGGCACGCGGCTTGAAAGCGGCGGCTGTCTGGGCGTTGAGGGGCATCTCATAATCGGGCATACAGGCCATTGTAGGGTGATGGCGGATTTACGTCAAAACGGTTGCCGTAAAACCAATTGCATTTATACAAGCACCCTGTTATAAGTAAGGAAAAGCCGCAAAAGGAGCTGAAAATGGAGAACGTCCTTACACGTTTACAAGCCGCCAACCCAAACCTGAACATCCTGCCGGTTGAATACCCGGAGTTTGCAAAATATGGTCGGCTGCTGCGCCAATATGATGCCGCGGAAATGATTGAACGTGCCCTGGCAGTCCTTCCTAATTCTGAGAAGGTTGTCTATGAGCCCTCGGTGCCGGCGCTGGAGGTGCACTCGCAGTTGAACGATGCCGTAGAGCGTGAGGTTTACGGCGGCATGCCGGTGCAAGTGGGCTGGTGTTATGGCCAAAACCTGCAGATGGCGGGCCTGGAATATCACAAAGGCAGCGAGGTAAACGTTTGCCTCACGGATGTGTTGCTCTTGGTCGGTGATGAGCGGGATATCGTTTACGATGAGGGCATCAGCTACCCGACCAGCTCGGTAGCCGCGTTCTATGCCCGGAAGGGCAGTGTGGTCGAATTTCATCCTTGGAATCTGCACTATGCCCCGCTGCATGTCAGGCAGGGCGGTTCGTTTGCCACGCTGGTATATCTGCCGCGCGGCACGAATTATGCTCTACCATATAGCGTACCGCTGGTTGGCGAAAACCGTTTGCTTTTTGCAGTGAATAAATGGCTGCTGATTCATCCCGACCAAAAGGACACGATTGCCCAAGGGGCTTATCCCGGGCTCCTGGGAGAGGATATTTTCGTAACGCCGGTATAGTGTAAATAGGGGATCGTTTTTTCTGTTGAGAAAGTGAGAGAAAAGGGCAACCCCCGTGGGCGTGTTGCAATTGATGCTGCACCGAACGTAGGGATGCCATATCCGGCAAACGACACGATGGGGCAGTATGCCGGCGGCATTACCACGGCGTTAAAAAATAGCGACCCAGCGATGGAGCACTGTCGTTCAATGCGAATCTGAATCAGCAGGGGCAGCCTGATTTATGATAGGAGTAGCCGTTCAAACTATTGCAGGCACTAGTGCACTTAACGCTAGGTCACCGTCTTTATCTATTGGACTCGGTCATTTATAAATTGTAAGATATACATAACTTGACTATTGGGGCATATCAGCAACCTTCTGTACGCAAAGCCGTATAGTAAGTAGGTTTTTATGGAGGTTAATATGAGCGACGAACCGCATGTGAAGCAGGAAGAGTTCGAGGTGAATGGTGTTCAGCTTGTTGATAAGGTCAAAGAGCTGCTGCACGAAGGTAATATCCGGCGGATCACTATCAAGCAGGATGGGCATACGGTAATCGAGCTGCCATTGACCATTGTGGCTGTCGGCACAGTATTTGCGCCGGTCCTGGCAGCGGTGGGCGCATTCGCTGCGCTGGCTACCAACTGTTCGATAGTAGTCGAACGCCTCGTGGAAGAGGGCTAATAAGCAAATATACCTGCGGTATAGGTTCCATATACCGCAGGTATATTATCCGCAGTGCCTAATCCCAGGTGATGCCAATCTCACGCAGGTGCCGTGTCCAACCCTGGTAGAGTATTTCATAACTGGCAGCTTCCTGGACGTAATCTTCTAGACTGACGTCAGGTGCCTGTCCCGAGCGAATACCCTCTTCCTTTTGAGCCAACCAGGCTCTGGCTGCGGCGAAGCGTGCCTGCAGCTTGGCAAAGTGACTGAGAGTGATCTTTATCTCTGAATTGCGGGCACGGCGCAGCCACTGCCGCC
>JAJFUJ010000077.1 GCA_021372475.1 Chloroflexota bacterium
CCAGATTATTGGGGTTAATATGCAAATCAGTCAACGAATACCGATACCACCAGGAAATCCACACATGCTGGTATGTGTCGGTCGCGTATCCTGGCAAAAGCGTACGTATATTGAGTGAGACGGGGTAAAGCAGCACCAACGCATAAGCCAGGTAGAATATACCTGCCAGTGTTGGATACAACGCTTTGCGATACCGACCCATCTACTTGCGCCTTCCTAGATCATTGATGCGTGTGGCTGCCAGGGCAATAGTGTATCCGAAATATGTTTATATACCTAGCAACCTAACTGCCCTTGGTGTGCTGAAGCATCGAACCCGGGCGGCCCGCATTGTTAGCTGCATAATGACAGCTACACCTTTTTCAGCGCGCTGGGCGACGTGCTGCTGACGGGGCTAACCAACGCCAACGTCAACGACCTGATTGGCATCTGGATCTGGCAGTTAACTGCCGACAACCAGCACGATGCCCGCCGCCGATACGAGCACCAACAGCGCCGTTGCGATGACATTGGTATAGCGCTTATTGACCCAGGCGCCCATCAGGCGCTTATTATTAGCCAGCTTGAGCATCAGGAACATCGTCAGGGGCAGCAGCAAGGCGTTAGCCACCTGCGGCATCCACATGATGGTAAACAAGGGCATGCCCGAGATGGCATAGGTAAATGACTACTGATCGAAATGGTATGCCAAGTGGGATATGGTTATAGAAGCCGGCGCACTTCCAGGGGCTGCTGCCAAAGATAACTTATTTGCTCCCTGCTGAAGCGCAAAAGGCGCCACCACACAGGTAGCACTCACGTTAGCCGCCAAAGAACAACTGCCAATTGTTTGTTCGGCGTGGGTCAGAATCAGTGTAGTATCCTTATCGGCCGTGGCATCGAATACGAGAGTGCCATTACCAGGGAGCAGTGGTTCGATATATATCTCACCGATACCAACCAGCTTGCGCGTAGGAACACCGCCTATCCGCGAAACCCACCCCCAGCCGCTTCCCAGGTATAGCCAAGCACTCCCTGCAGAGTTTGGCTTAGCCGCGGGCACCTGATATATCCAGACGCTTTGGTCCTCAAAAACCGGATCCCCCAAGGCGTTGTATACAATGGCGTTGCCTTCCACCTGCTCCGGCCATGGGGTAGCGCCCTTCAATTCATATGCCAAATACTGAGATTTTACATCAGCAGGCATCGCGTCCGAATAGGGCTTGCGAATGACAACATATTCATATCCTGTCTGTTGTAGTAATCCTGCTAAATCATTATTGGCATCATAATCGATTATCTCGGCATCGCGCTCGGGCATTATTAGTTCGTCCAAGGCAAGCGTCTTGCTGCGCAAAACCGGATCCCAGCGATGTAGATAACCGCTGTTGATAGGACGCAGATGGGTCATCTGGTCGACCAGCCCCTGGTTTGGGGCATCGACTAGTTGAGCGTCATCGAGTAAGAAAGAGGGGAAATTCAGCACCGCGCCACCAGGCTTATCTCTGAGTTGCTCAAAAAAAGCAGGCACAGGCGACTCGAAATATGGGAGAGGCCAAATCATGTAATCGAACGCCATGAGCAGGGTGAGTAGAACGAGAGTTCCTCGTGCTAACCAACGCTTCTTGACTAGCTTGAGCTGGCTAACGCCAAAAGCCGCAAGGACAGCTACTCCAAACATAGCCAACATTGCCGTCCGGCCGGGCGTGCGACCAACATTGAGCAGAGGAAGCTTGTTAATAATAAGGTAGGGCAGAGGAAGGTAGGTTGATTTATCATCTACCGCGATACTCACCAGTTGGCCGTTCACATGCAGCAAGGGCCCAAGTGCCAGAATCGCGCCCGTTAGGGCGATAACCACCCAAAGAAGAGTCTGTTTACGATTACTGATAAATCCCCAAAAGGCCGCTAAAAGCGCAATAATCCCCGCATAGCCAACGCTCTCTACAAAATAACCGCCTGCGGGCACTAAATCCAGGTTCTTTTGATACAAAGATGGAAGCAGGCTGCTCAGCGGATGCCAGATATGCGGTACCACAAAATTCAATAGATCCAAGCTGTAAACACTCACACCACCTGCCACCATCTCCAGCTCATATCGGCGCGTACTAAATACATAAGGCCCGTAAAACGGCAGAACGATAACCAGTGCGATGGCGAACGAGACTGCCAAGCGCGTTACGACGCTCGCTTGCAGCACTTTCTGCTTGCTGAGCAGTGCCCAGGCGAGGATGAGGACGGTTACCGGTAATACAAATTGAGCGGCATGGATCAGGTGGCTCAGGACAGACAAGCCCAGGAAAACGCCGCATAGCACCGCATTTTTCCATGTCGCTTGCTTGAGCAGGCGCAGCAGGAAGAGAACATATAACGGCAGCCAATAGGTATGGAACTGAAGATAATGCCCCACCAGGTGCACCGTCTTATTGGGGGAAAACGCAAAGATAAATCCAGCGACAAAAGCACCTGCATGATCGCTGGTCAGGTCATAAGCCAAAGCATACATCGCCAATCCGCACAAAGGGAAAGAGATGATGTACATGAAGTTAAAGGCGCCGATAGTACCAAGGAGGTATTGCAGGGGCAGCGCGATCAGGTGCGGCAGCGGGCTCGCCCATATCAAGGGATTTTGCATACCATCGGGCGCAAAGAGCATCACCAGATTATTGGGGTTAATATGCAAATCAGTCAACGAATACCGATACCACCAGGAAATCCACACATGCTGGTATGTGTCGGTCGCGTATCCTGGCAAAAGCGTACGTATATTGAGTGAGACGGGGTAAAGCAGCACCAACG
>JAJFUJ010000130.1 GCA_021372475.1 Chloroflexota bacterium
TATTCCCACTTATGTACTCAGTTTCGTTATTATTGGAAGGTAAACTTCCACGCAACTATCATTTTCCGCGTTATTTTGGCAAGTATGCCCCACAATCAGTTGTCTAAAAAGGAAAATTGTTACTTTTTGGACAGCCCCTGAGCTTCCTGTTTCCCGTGGGCAAGTATAAGGAACGAACCTCTTTTTCAACACCCTCAACTCTGGGGCGATTGACTTTCCTGAAGCGTGGTGGTATCTTGCACATTTGCTGATAAGCAGGTTGGTGAAGGAGCCAGATTGCAGTCCAACGAAGTAATTAACCAACTGATAGCACGGTTTGAGACGCTGTTCCCTCGGTTTATATTCAAGTCTTTGCGCAAGTTGCCGCCTCCTCAGCGCGGCGATATGCCGTATCACCTGCTTTTGCGGATAACGCCCCAGTCCGGCACAGAAATAGAGCTGGGATGCTTGGTGTTGACCACTGGATATCAAGATGAAGTGGAAAGGGCTGTACACCGCCTGACCAAATGGCTGGCATCTGAGAATAATGCCGGTCTGGTCCCCGCGCTGCTCGCTCCCTATTTGGCTCCCGCAGAGCGCGAATTGATTCGCCAAAATGCGCTTGCTTACCTGGATTTGGAAGGCAATGTCAATCTGAACGTACCTGGTATGCTTGTGTATGTTGATAAGGATACAGCTCGCCCCCAATCAGAGTTCGAGCGGGTCATTCTGCCTTTCGAGGGCAAAGCCGAGCGCGTTGCCCGCCGCCTGCTGCTGGGGCCTGCTAAAACCTGGAATATGCGTGAGCTGGCTGCTGTGTGCGGTATCAGCCTGGGGATGGCCAGCATGGTGACGACAGCCCTGGCAGATCTTGGGGCGGTGGCTAAATCGCGCAAAGGGATTACCTTATTCGATGCCCCCGCCCTGCTTGATGCGTGGGTAAAGTCTTATCGAATCAATCGCAATCCATTTCAGGTATTGCGCGGCACCACCGCTGGGCTCTCTGTCCAGGATCTAGTCAACATTAATTCAGCCGATTGGGCGCTGACGCTTTGGTCTGGAGCAACTGCTTTACTGGGAGAGACTCTCCCAAGCGAGCGCATGGCATTTTACTGGATGGGCGGTATCGATCGGCTCGTGGAACGCCTGCACCTATCCCGAGACAAAGGCGATATGATGATCCTGGTTTTCCAGCCAACCGATGCCAGCTTAATGTGGGAGCCGTACGAATTCATGGGAGGCATTCGGGTCGTCAATCCGCTGCAGCTCTACCTTGACCTTGCTTCCGGTGACGAAGAGGAACTCGAACTAGCGCGCAGGATCCGTGACAAGTATCTTTCCTGTTGAGCCCCACGGGTAATATCCAATACCAGCAATTCGAGAGCCAACTCGCCCTCGATCTTGCCTGTCTTGATTTGCTGGTCGCTCAGCACCAGAGCATCGTAGATCGCTCCCAACTCCTCCTGGTGATACAAGCGCGTTTGCTGCGCAAGCCTATCAGCAGCATAGTCGTGTACCTGCAGCTCCTTAGCAAGGCGTCGGGCATCAACGTGCTGCTCATCGATAAGCTCTTTGGCGATTATCAGCAGCCGATATTGGCGCACTATCATTGTGAGGATGTACAGAGGATGAGCTCCGGTTGCCAGCAATACCTCGAGTTCGTGCAACGCAGCCTTGCGGTCGCGCTTCCCCAGGGCATCGACCATACCAAAGATGCGTGCTTCCAGGTTCTCTGAAGCCAATCGACGCACATGCTCAACTTGGATCTGCCCATAATTAGTATACCCAGCGAGCTTATCCAATTCCAAGTCCAACTGGCGCAAGTTATTGCCGGTCTGGTTGATCAAAGCACGTGCCGCGTCTCCATCGATACCCAGCTTTTTACCGGTCGGCGAGGAGAGTTCATAGGAACGGTGTTTCTCGACGATTCGGTTTTGTATCCAGCCATGCAGGGCATTGTTATCGAGCCGCACACACTGCGTCATGACGGCTCCCTTATCTCCCTGGGCGTATCTGAGCACCGGATTACGTGCGTTGAGCTGCACCGATTCGCAGAATGCCAGATGGGTGAACGCTGGTATTACAGCAAGGTACGCGATGAGTTCCTTGCACAATGTCGCGTTGGCCTGCTGCGGCTCCTCCTGTTCATCGCTCTCTCCTTTTGTAGAGGAGTCGCAGCGTACCAGCAAGTCATATACCAACACGAGGCGGTGCTCTGCCAGAAAAGGCATCGTCTCACAGGCTTCGCGCAGGATGGGGATCGTCAACTTGCGCCCGTCAAGGCTGGTGCAGTTCAGGTCGCCGAGACCTTGTTGAGTGAACTCGGCTTTCAGGCGTGCGAGTTCCTCCAAACGGAAGAACTCTTCATCGCCGTGGATAATCTGATAAGGCATTATAATTAACTACTCAAAGATACGCGGTGAACTTGCACACCCTGTCGGCTAATCAACTGGATAGAGCTGATGCGCACTCGGTTAAGGTCGGTCGTTGTGGTCATATATTTCTGGACCGTCAGGCTGAGCGGCTTGCGCTTCCCGAAGGTATAGCCGGCCAGGATGATGAGCAATAATCGGCTGTAGCGCCAATCGCGAGGTAAGCTGACCGCGGCGAGCACGAGCCCACCGCACAAACCAAGGGGCACAGCCAGGTTGGTGCCGCACTGCGGATGGATCGCAAGGTCGGCTTCGCCAGCACGCATACGCTGCAATCCTTCAACGACTGCGTCGGCGAGTACTGGTGTCTCTACACTGCCAACTACGGTAAACCCCGCCCAATCCGAACATGCAGCCAGGTGCAAACCGGCGATATGCCGCACAAGGACGTGCAGCGTCGCGTGTTCCAACGCATGGTTCTGCTTTATTTTTTGCAAGACTGTTAGTTTGTGGTTACTCATTTTAGAAATAGGGGCGCCCGCAGGCGCCCCCTGGGCTAGTTCTAGTGTACCCGTTCCCAGATCGGTGCGATGCGTTTGGCGCCTTCAGGTCCAAATACTATCGGCGTAATGCCGCTTATCTCACATAGATAAGTCAATGCGCGCACTTGGTCGCCCATCGTGCCCATCACATGGTTACTGGGGAAGAGGGCCAGGAATTCGTCGAATGAGCACTGCAGTTTGGCATGCACATGCGGCCAGGTTGGGTCGGTCTGGTTATTAATGGCCTTGCTTTGGGCAGCGGGCAGCTCGACGCTCTCGCCTTTGACGATCGCCATGAAAGGCTTGTCATCCCATAATCCCATACGCGCAAAAGTCATTTGCCCAGCGGCTGCATCGAACTCTACTGAGGCTCCGCCCGCCTTGAAATAGAACTCGAGCGCAGGATGGAAGTGTATCTTTTTATAGTTTTCGGCCGGGTCCCAGCTCTGAGAAGCATACCAGGAGCTGTGGTTGCCGGAATTGCACCAATCCCACATATCGAGTTCAGGCAGGTAAAGGCGCACATCCATAAATAGCGAGGGCAATCCGCCGCTGATGTATTTCAAGAGCTGCATCGTGATGGCAGCGAAGGCATCGGCTTCGGTGGCACAGACAAACGGTTCCTTTGGGCCGTTCCAGTCGTAGGGGTCGTTCATCACCATCTCGGCAACATCCCCAAGGCAAATGTTCTCGGTCAGCTCGCGCTGGCCTTTCAAACCGCAAAAATCAAATCCCTTCTCCTCGTTCAGCATGCGCATGGCGATATACAGGCGAATCTGGGTCTTGAGCGTTTCAGGTGTGAGCATTTTGCCGTCATAAAGGATGCGGTCGCCCAGCATTTTGCCGAACCATTTGAACGCCTTTTCGACTTCTGCCTCATCGACAGACTTTTCCATCAACTTGACGAGGGCAAGCTGATCAATCTGCTGGGTGTTGCATCCCAGGCTTTTGATTATCGGCACGAGGTGAAAGAACCCGGTTTCCATGCCCATCGAGTGGCCGCCATATAAGCCAAAAACCTCATTATGAATAGTTGCCCTGGCTTCGGCGGCGCGCAGCCAGTCAAAGACCTGCTGGTGTACCTTGGGATCATCGATTTCGCCCACGATGCGGTGCGTGCGGATACCGGCTTGACGTAGTGCGCCGTCCGAGGCCAGTAAACCTACATTACCCGGGAATTGGCCATTGTTGTTCGACAGGCTGAGGATAGGCAGGTCGCGGCCAACCGTGTTCAGAAACGGCCAGGCCAGGAAGGGGAAATTCCAGATGTTATAACACATCACGATGACTCGACAGCCGGCTCGGCGCAGTTCCTCACCCACTTTTTGCGCCACACGCGGTGACGTTATGGGCTCAGAACCAACGACTACCTGAGCGGTAGTGCCATCCTGGTTGAGCATCCCTTTGCGGATGATCTCTGCCCAACGGTTAACGACTCGCATATTGAGCTCATTATTGGTGTTGTAAACATGCGGGCGCTCGTCACTTAGGATAACAAGCCCAATAGGTACTGTACGCATTCGAGCCTCCTTATTTTCCTAGATCAAAAATGTTATTTTCTCGTTTGATATTATCCTTGGCGTTGCAAGTTGTCAACCGATCGGCGTCTGAGGGTGTTGAAAAAGAGGTCTTTCCTTATACTTGTCCACTGGGAAACAGGAAGCGTCATTCCGGCGCAGGCCGGAATCCAGTATTGATCTGATATATAGTATAATATATCATATCATAACAAGAATAAAAGCAAGACTTGGATGAATTCCTGCTTGCGCGAGAATGATCTGCGAGTTCGCAACCCTGTCTTTCAGACACTACAGTGTCTCCAGTTGGATACTTTTTCAACACCCTCTGGCGTCTGGATGATGCGGAGCCGATTTGTGCGGCCCTTTGCAGCTTGTATAATCCCTATCATCACGCCCGCGAGGTCAGCTTTTTGGACGCTTTACCGCCCAGGATTCAGGTAAATGAGCCCGGCTCATTTGCTGAATTCACGATGCGTCAGCGTTTGCCTGCTATTCTGCAGGATACGCTTCGTGCCAATGCTTATCCAACCGAGGTAGTTTCTGACCTGCTTGAGCTGGAGAGCGAGATATCTGGCGCACTGGTGCGCCCGTTTGAAGACGCAGGTTCGGACTGCGCCTTTTGGAGCCGTTCCTGGCAGCAGTGGCGCGGGCATACCTGGAAGGGATTGCCGTGGTTCTGGGCCGAAACGTATTTCTACCGCCGCTTACTGGCAGCAGTGCGTTATTTTCAACCTGGCGAATGGTTTCATGTTGACCCTTTCGCATCCATCAAACAGGATGCCCTTCAATCGGGGCTAAAGCGGTTGTCAGCTCTGCTGGAGCTGGATAACAAGCTTAAGGCACCCGAGGAGCGCCTACGCTTTTGGCTCATAAATAGCTTGTGGTCGAATCGATCTGACTTCAGTAACAAGGCAGCTCTGGCATATGCGCGTCAGCCGGCGCCGGATGTCGAAATCCTTGTGGATGATAGCGAAGCAGTAACCTGGGGGCTCGTTGAGCAGGATTTGACGCGGCTGGATATCGTTTGTGATAATGCCGGTCCCGAACTGCTGACAGACCTGGCTTTGGCGGATATGCTGCTATATCGCCGCTATGCTGCCCAGGTCGTGCTGCATCTCAAAGCGCAGCCTTATTACGTCTCTGATGCGATGCCTGAGGATGCCCTCAGCTCTATCGCTGCACTCGTGGCGCATCCGGAGCTGGCTCTGGCCAGCTTGGGCGCGCGGCTGCAGAATTGGGTGGAATGCCAGAGTTTGTGTCTGCAAGCCCATCCTTTTTGGGTATCCTGTCTAGCGTTATGCGAGGTTCCTGCTGATCTCGAGCTGGAGCTCTCACACGCGAACTTGCTCCTTTTCAAGGGCGACGTGAATTACCGTCGGCTGCTGGATGATCGCCATTGGCCATTTGATACCAGCCTGGTCAGTATCCCTAACCGGCTGCCGCAGAACTACCTGGCGCTGCGAGCGATCAAGAGCGAGTTAGTATGCGGCCTGGAGGCTAGCCAAGTTGCACGGTTGCAGCTCCTTGACCCGCAATGGATGGTCAACGGGCGTTGGGGATTGATTCAGTACGTTGCACACTCGCTGCTCGATAAATCCTAGGCTTCGGGAGATAAAATGGTCCGCGAGTTTCATACTATTCTGCGCAGCGCCAAACTTCCCTGGAGCGAGAATGAGACCAGCCGCCGTTACCTGCGTATCCTGCAAAACTGGGTGCCCACAGCGGCGCCTTTTTTTGCTGAATGGCCTATCCGCCCTAACTGCGGGTATTTCTACGGGGGGTGCGCGTGGTACGGCGAAGAGACGTGTGCTCCCGCCTTTGTGTTTGCGCTGGTTGCCAGCTCTCCCGAGTATGATCCGGCTCTGACGGGGTGTACCCGGCATAGATTGCGCCAGATGGCCCTCAAGGGGCTACGTTATCTTTGCTTTACACACGACACAGGCCCGGCCGACTGCATTCGCCCCGCTGTGGGAATGGGCAGGCATGATTGCTGCGCAAACAAGTGGGGCGAGCGCGGCCGAGGATTTTTCCCGGAGAGCCAGTGCGGAGTAACCTTGGGGCAGATGGCCGTCACGGCGCTGCTCTTGAGCGACTTGCTTGACGACGAGACTTGGGCGATGCTGGAGACTATTTTCACAGACTATGCCGAACGGTTTGCTGCCATGGAGCCGCGCAGTGGGGTGTTTCTGGATACTCAAATGGAGGAAAATGCCTGGACTTCGCTCGGGCTTGCCTCGGCAGCCTTGCTGCTAGGTCATCATCCTCAGGCAGAATACTGGCACGCGAGTGCGCGGAGATGGATGTTCCTCACCGCGGCAGCTCCCCAGGATGCCAAGAACGAGGCAGAATGGTCGGAGGGCAGCCGCATCTCTGATAAAGTATCCAAGACATTTACGACGCTGCCGGATTATATGGCCGAGAACCACGGCATGGTGCACCCCACATATACTGCTGCCTCGATGACATTTCTGTTGAACTTGATGGTGCTTTTCGGCGTTTTTAACCTGCCGCTGCCGGCCGAGGCGCTTTTCAACCGTCGCGAGATATACCAAAGGTTGAAAAATCTTACAGACCGCGGCGGTATGCTGCATCCTGTGCAAGGAATGGATTGGCCTTATCTGCGAACTTGCGAAGCACTTCTGCCTCACACTGCCGCTGCCCTTTTCTTTGCTGACCCGGATGCCTCTTACCTTGAATTGCTGGCGCTTGAACGGGCTGAACGGATTATGGCCAGCAACGAGGGGCGGATGTACCACCGTGATATCGGCGAAAGGGTGAGCAATATCCAGGACCCCCTGATTATGTGGGAATACCAGGTGTTCAATTTCGCCTATGCTTACGCGGCTCACCGCCTGCTTGGGCCTGCTCCAGAGCCGACAAACGCCGAAACGTTTGAAGCTGCCCAGAGCGGTGTACGTGTATTTCCCCACTCGGGATTTGTTTTTCATCGACACAAGAGCGGCCAGACTAGCCTTGCTTGGCGCAACACAATCATGGCGCTGCCTTTGAATAAAGACGGTATATATACTGTCGCGCCGGCGGCCGGCAGCATTCTGGCGCAGTTCGAGGTGCAAGACAACCCCGAAAGCCAGGGGTTGGTGTCGGCGCATATCGACGAACATCAGGATTGCTTCGCTCTCAACCTGATACTGGACCGCTGCCAGGCCTCCGTGCGCCAAAAGATGCTCTACGCCAGTCTGCCGGATGGAACATCGCTGCTCGTCGAGTACCTGAATGCCTGTCGTGATGTGATCGTTAATTATGTTAAGAATGGCTTTATGCGCATCATCAATGAACGCTACAATATGACGGATGGCAATTGCCGCGGCTCTAGAATGATTTACTTTGCTCAGGGCCAGCAAGTGTATAATGGTTATGTCAGTACAGATCCCAGCAGCGATGTTATATGGCAGGCTGATGGCATTAATTGGTTGAATATAGATGACCGTATGGGGATACTCTTTAGCGCCAAGGGCCCGACTACCTACCTGAACCGACATTACTTTCATCCCTGGTGGGCTGTGGCCGACGATTTGCTTTTAGGCCAGCAGCTCGAGCCGCGAGCTTACCCGGCGGGCGCGCAAGTAGCGAGCCTGGCTGCTGTTTACATTCCTGATCAATCCCATCTTGAGACAGCTCAGCAAGCGTGGCAGGTGGTGAAAACCCCCGACGAAAACGCTGTAGGGATCCTAGCCAGGGGATATCTGGCGCTTGCTAATTGGGGAGAATCCGAGCTCAATGAAGCGTTGGTCCTGCCCCGCAGCTCTGCTGATATGGTGGCTGTCCCGATTGGTAGCACGACAATCACTGACGAGCAGGTTGTCTATCAGACCAGGCTCAAGGGCTATGGCGCCAGTTTGCGTCGCGTGGCTGCGCACCTGCAGGTTACTGGCACCCTTGACGTAGAGGCATCTGAGCAGGGCAAGCTTTGGCTGCACAACGCTGGCAAGGTTCAGGCTGTTGTTACCGGGCTATGCGAGGCTGCCCCGCTCGTTATTCCGCCGGGAGATACGGTGGTAATACAGGTATCATAAGGATATTCTATGGGTATTGCTGCACAGCCAACGCCAGCCAAACTGGTCTTGCCGATGCTCACCAACGAACCGGAGCTCTTTGCCTTGGCCAGCGAGGCGCTGTGCCGGCATTTTGGACGCATAGACTATGTCAGTACAGTTATTCCTTTTACACATACGGCTTATTATGCGGCCGAGTTCGGCACAGGTCTGCAGCGCCAGTTCGCGGCCTACCATGATTTGATTGATCCTGGTGAACTGGCAGCGATAAAAGAAATAACGGATGCTCTCGAACAGGAGTTTGCGGTAGCGGGGAAGCGCCGCATTAATCTGGATCCTGGATATCTGACGCTGGCCAAGTTCGTGCTGGCTACTACCAAGGACCAGAGCCATCGTATTTACCTGGGCAGAGGGATCTATGCCGAGGTTACTTGCAACTATCGGCAGGGAGCCTGGCAAGCCAATCCGTGGACCTACCCCGATTACCGCACCATTGAATACTTCAGGATACTGACAGAGCTGCGTGTGATACTGGCGTCTCAGCTCAAATCCTGCGCGTAAAACGATTATTCGACGACCAGGGCGATATCAGATAACAGACTCGTGTAATCCCACCCTGAGGCATACACTCTTACGCGGATGAGCTTGTACGGACGCACGGGCAGTTGCTCCAGCAAGTTGCCGGAATCGTAAAAATACCAGCGGTCTTGCGGAATCTGCTGGCCGTATGTCGTGGGGTAATTGGCCGTGTTCTGTATGTAGAAACCCTGCACCCATTCCGCTTCATTATCGTAAGCATCGCGATAGGTCAAACGAATAATGAGCGGATATTCTGAACTGAGATATCCCCCGCCCGAAAGGCTTTGCTCTTTCACCTTGAGCGTCGCACGGATGCTTAGCGAGGTCATGGGGTCCGGGAGCTGCCGATTCAAGACTTGCTCCAATCCGGTTTCGCAGTGGTTGCCATATCCGCCTGTGCGGTTAAATTGGTAAGCGCGTCTGCCCTCATCAACGACAACAGAGGCTGTGCCGTCAACGATACCGCCATCCGTCCCCTGATCATTAAAAATGCTCCATGATTCAGCGATAGGATCAGCGAGGGTGCCATTTGCGAGTAAATCGCGGGCCATTGAGCTGGCTGTGTGCGGCGGTTGGTTAATCTCAACGGTGGTACGTTGCCGCTCGCTCAAACTCACGATCTGACCTTGCGCTTCGATAGAAGCTTGTCCGCGGTATGTGCTTATATCGGTTTGGACATTGTCGGCTTCCAGAGAATAACTGCCGTCAGGCGCCAAAGTAGCTTTACTCTGGAAGGTGCTGACGATGAATTCCAGGGGGGTGGTGGTTGAGATAGCGGTGCCTATTTGCAGGCGTCCACTTACCAGCGCGAGGCTGATGACATTAGGTACCCGCCCTATGCTGTACCGTTTAGCGGTCATCTGCTCCAGGCGCACCGTGGTGCCGGCAAAAACACGCATAAAACTATGGTCGTAAAATGTGATGACAGCTTCGGAAGTTTCATCGGCGCGTACCAGAGTTCCTTCCGGGACGCTCATACTTTCGCCTTTACTGAGCGGAATGGCGCCACGGCCGAGCGGCGGCTCAACGACTACTGTTCCTGAGATGGATTCGACCAGCGCTTTTTGTTCGTGTTGGGAGGTTAGGAGGAAATGACGTACGCCGAGCGGGACGCCAACCACAATCAGGCAGAAGAGTAACCCCGCGGTTATAAGGAAAATCCATGCGATGCGTTCGGGATTGCGCCTCATGCTAATAAGCTACCTCAAAACCGGTGTATTCGCCAGTAGGAGCTAACCAGTGTACGTTCACTTGGCTGACTCGAGCGAGTGGGGGACCTTCATTCAGCCATGCTAAAAAAGCCTTTATCTCTGGCTCAGGTCCTTCAGCAACTACTTCTACCGTGCGGTCCCATTGGTTACGCACATAACCGCTCAATCCCAGGGTTTCCGCGCGTTCCCTTGTGTATTGCCTGAAGCCGACGCCTTGCACTCTCCCTTGGACGAAGGCTTGAAATCGGCAGATCTTGGCCAATTCCTGTGTCATATGGCTGCTCTAGTCAATATCCAGAGGTTCATCGTCCAGGTCGTTGATGGTCGTGTCTTCATCGTCGCTCTCGTCAGCGTCTTCCAACTCATCCCTGCTGCCCTCAACCTCATCATCGTAAGCTGAGGTCAAGTCCACTTCGGACATATCTATATCGTTGCCGATATTATGCACAAGCATATCCATAGGGTGAGCATCGAACTCTAGCATATCGAGAGCTTCGACGGCAGCATCGCTGACAGCCTCATTTTTGTTTTGCGTCAGAGCCTTGAGGGCTGATTCTGCTTGTTTTCCACCTACCTGACCAAGAGCCCAGATTGCCATCTGCTGCACTTCAGAATCGCTATCCTGGGTAAGGTTGATGAGGGTTGGAACGGCTCGGTCGAGCTGTATCTCGCCGCTTGCTCGCGCAGCCTCATAGCGGATGGCAGCCGATGCGCTACCCAACTCTGCCAGGACAATATCAGCCCAATAGGGGTCTGCATTCCGCCCCATTGCGAATACGGCGCTTGTTTTCATCGCTTCATCGCGCACGGCGTAAGCGGATTCAATGATATGCTTGACGTGTTCGTCATTAATGAAAGCAATCGCTTCTATCGCACGGCGTACGACCTCCGAGCTCTCCTGGGGATTATCGATTACCTGTTCGAGTGCAGAGCGCAGCTTGAACGCCCGGGCGGCCTCAATCTCATCACATTCTGCCATATAAACGAAACGGCCGAGGGATGTCGCCGCGCTCGCGCGGACCATCTGGTCTGGGTCTGAAAGCAATAGACGAATTAACGTGCTAGCAAGATCCCAGCCTTCATCCTCCCATAATCCCTCGATGGCGCTGCTGCGCACTTGAGCGTCCGGATCGTTCAGGCAGGTACGGTAAAGGGCCGAATAATCCAGGTCAAAACGCTCCTCGCCCAACTCGACCATTTTACTGATGATTGTTCGGCGACGTTCGAGGGATATGCTTGGCCAAGCTTGCGCAAAGGCGGTGCTTTCGCCGCGGCTTGGGCTGGAAAGCATAGAAAGCGCTTTACGAGAGACGGCCTGGCCCTCATCCACCAGGTTGGTTAACGCGGACTCGAATAGGGTAGCCATAGAGGTCTCCTGTTTCCCCTGTCAATACCAAAACATTTTCAGCGAAAGTAGCGAATATAATCGGATACGGTGATGACCGCCATTAATGCGATGAGCGCAACGAAACCAAGCGTATGCACGAGCCCTTCCTTCTCCGGCGGTATCTTGCGCCCACGCCGAACCCATTCCAGGAATACAAAGAGCAGCCTACCGCCGTCCAGCGCTGGCAGCGGCAGCAAGTTAACGAACGCAAAGTTGACCGACAAATACCCAGCAAACTCGACTAATCTGATGACGCCGGTCTTGGAGATTTGCTCCGTCATGCGATACATCCCGATAGGCCCGGTAACCTCGAAAGACACTTCTTTACGAAAGGCTGCGGCAATTGTCGTAAACAGATTGCGAACGGTAAGGTAAGTGGCACGGAAGCCTAACGGTATGGCCTCCCAAACAGAATAGGTCACATTATGCAGCGGTAAATCGATCGCTACGCCCATCGCTCCTTCCCCTTCAGGAGGCGATTCTCGCGGTACGAGTGAGATGGGCGCTAGTTCCTCTCCGTTGCGTGCCAGGGTTAACGTAATCGGTTGTCCGAGGTTGGCATTGACAATTTCAGATACCTGGTTGGGATCAGTGATTTGTTGACCATTGATGCTAGTGATGTTATCGCCGGCGACGATGCCGGCAGATTCGGCTGGCGAACGCACTGACACGCTGTATACTCCTGCCCCCGGGCCTTCATAAGGCTCCAGACTGCCAGCCATATAAGTTATGCTGAAAAGGATGCCGGCAAGCAGCACATTCATCAGCGGACCGGCGGCATAGACAGCGGCTCTAACGAGACGGCGTTTATTGGCCAGGCTGCCCGGCACTTCAGGGTTATCCTCCGCCATACGCACAAAACCGCCGAATGGCAGCGCGTTGAGCGTAAAGAGCGTCCCCCGCCAGGTAAAAAGCTTGCACAGGCGTGGTGGATACCCAAAGCCGAATTCATCCACCTGCACGCCGTTGCTGGTTGCAACGATAAAATGCCCGAATTCATGCAGAGCAACAAGCACGCCAAGTATCAAGATAAACGAGATAAATGCAGTCATATTGTTGTGGGTTCCTGTTTAGTTAAATATGAATATACGCATGTCTCTGGGCAAGTCCAATACTCAACCTGCCAGCACTACCTAGAGAACGGACGGCGCCGCAGGAGTGTTCCCGCCTGATAACTTGGGTCCATTATCGTCTGGGCCAACACGCCGGGTTGCTCTCCCGAGATGATGCGAACACCTATTTCAGGCATGGCGTTTAGTAGCGACCACATCAACCGCACCTTGCTGGCCATTCCCCCGGTGACATCAATGCTCCCTGCTCCGCTCAGCGAGCTGCCCAATCGTTCGAGCGTAGCAGCGTCGAGTTCCGGAATCAGGTGCGCCTGTGCGTCAATCTGCGGGTCGGCACTGAACACTCCCAGCGTTCGTCCGGCAAGGATGATGCGACTCGGGAGCAGTATGGGCGCCAGGTAGCAAAATATCTGCTCAGTGGAGATAATCGTGCAGCCCTGCTGACGGTCAACAGCAACATCGCCGTAGACTACTGGAACCGCTCCATGATCAAGCAGCGCACGGATTACCTCGCTTTGCATGGACTGCAGCTCACCACCCTGGCATACAGACGATGCCGACGGCTGCACTGCGACGGCCGGTATGCCGGCATCGAGCAGAGCGGCAACCACCAGCACATCCAGCTCTTGCACTACCGCGCTAGTGGCGGCGTAACCGTGCCAATCCGCCAGGTTACCGGCGCGCACTTGATAACTGCTGGCTATAGGATGCCCAAAGGAGCCGCTGCCGTGCCCGATGAGCATCCGCAGCGAGGGGGATTGCTTCCTTGCGAATGCAATTTCCTCAGCCAGACGCTGGATAACTGCATTTCGTGCAGATTTGAGTGTTTGTTTATCGGTTATCAGCGACCCGCCCAGCTTGAGCAGGACTAGCTCATCCAACACACACCACTCCTTCATCCACCGCAACGTGCATACCATTCTCTATCAAGTTGATATCGATTTGATCAACGAGCGGAATACCTGCGATGAGCGCCCCAACAGCCACAATCGGCTCGCTGGTGGCATTGATTATAGCCCTGGGCGCTAAACCAGCTTGCGCTAGACGGTAAAGCACATAGGAGCCGACGGTACTCCCTTTGCCCGAGGGGAACACTAATATCACACCGGCGATGGCCTGTCCTTTGAGCGGATGTCGGGGCTCTATGATGATGCCGGTCTCGCCATCCACCCCGCCGAGAAATGAAAGAGGGGTGCGGCTCACTAAAGCAGGACCTTCCGCTTTACCGGCTACAATCGCTCTCCCGCGCAGTGTCTGACTCATCTGCTTAATCCTTGCCCCACCGGCCAGAAAGCGCTGCTTGGGTGCACTCCTCAAGGGCGCCAAAGCGGACCTGAAGGCCGGCGTGCGGCAGGGCATAACTCGCCATTTTGGCCGAGTTGGTCGCCAGTGTCCGATAAGGCAGCTCGTTCATTGGGGCGACAACGACGCAGCCCTCAGCGATGACCAGCCCGCCCGCTGCTTCGATATCCTGCACCCACCCAGGAGCGATAGCCGTAGCGCGGGCTGCTCGTGATGTGGTGACCCACAAGGCGCTGGCGAGATGTTTCCCACGCAGCAACCGAGCGACCTCTTCAATCTCTGCCAGCGAGGCATGCGGGCAGCCGATAACCACCAGGTCGATTTTCTCAACCGGATGATTGAGTTCAGCGAGCGCTTCATGTAAGGAGTTAATCGTGATGGCCTTAATGTTTGGCGGGCACAGATCAGACCGCTGCCTGACCTCGGGAGTAACGCCCCTAATATGGTAGAGCGCGACGGCTCCGCTGGATGCTAGCGCCGCTCCAAGCAGCTTACATTTGTCGCTTTCATCTGCAGTAACGACGACGGTATGCGAGTCATCCAGGGTTATTGCGGGTAGATCTAGTCCGGTAAAAAGCGGAATCCCGTCGCCGACCAGTTTGCCCGCCAGATACCCCAGCGCGGCAAACTCGTATGGTTCACTCACCCGGCAGCGCACGTCAACCTTGTGGGTGGCCTGGCGGTTTTCCGGCTTATGCAGACCGTAACAGGCTGTTCGTCCGCAGATCGCGGCTGCCAGGGCACCGGGGCCGCCCTCGCGATTTGTGTGCGCGCCCAACACAGAATTGGCATAGGCGACCGCCGAGGATTCGCTCCAGGCAAGGTGCTCTCCATAGCTGGGCAGGTTGCCAAAGAGATAAGGCGTACAAGTGCAGATTGGTTCAATGCCCATCGCCTGATACGCAGAGATAACCTGCCCCTGCTTTTCGGCAGAAAGGGATGAAAATCCCTGCCGCTGCCACTGTGCAGGGTCCATTCCGGCAGGATTCAGAGTGGTAGGTACGCGCACGCGCGCGCCCTCACTGGCCCAATCCTGCAGAAATCCGAGCCCGGCATCCCCCAGGTTGCGGTAGCTGACGCCGGCCACTTGAACACTGGCGACTGGAATCAGTTCATCTGCGCCGAACACGCGTCCCAGGGTTGCTACGATATCTATCGCGCGTTTGACCGCGGGCCCCTGCGCGCCTGCCAGCATTGCCTGCTCTTCGTCGGTGAGCTTCATCCCTGTGTTCCCAGGAAGCGCTGCAAATTAATTGGCTCATACGTGACCGTAGTAAAGTCGGCAGGATTCAGCGGCCCGGCTGGCGTGTCCCAGGGGATTGTAGCGTCCAAGCCCATCTTGCTTGTGCGCGCTTTGGCGCCGGGGACATGGGTGGCCGAGGGATCCAACGAACTGCTGGGCTGATTGTTCAGTACTACCAGCCCCTTGCCTGCCTGAAAGCGCGTCGCGATTGACCACTCAACGGCGCTCATATCCTCCGGGTTGATATCGCGGTCGACAATTACCACATGCTTCAATGAGTTGTGCCCGCGGAAGGCGGCTTCAATGGCTTTGAGGCCGTCATCCGGATGCTGCTTGTCTATCTGAACCACCGCATGCAGCCAGTGTCCGCCGCCGCTGGTAATGCTCACATGCAGGCAACGGCATACCTGGTTTACCGCCTCAAAAATGGTCGGCACACGCGGCAAGCCCATCAACAGGCGGTGTTCTTCACCGCCGGGGAGAAGCGCCTGGAAAATCGCATTTGTGCGGTGTGTTATCTTTTCAATCACAAAAAACGGCTGCTGCCGAACAAAATCGCGTGTACGGGTCAGGTCGATAAACGGCCCCTCGTCGCTGGTTTCACGAGTCAGGTAGCCCTCCAACACAATCTCTGTCTCGGCCGGAATCTCTAGATTGCACGTCAGCGCTTTTACGGTCGGTGTTGGTGACAGCGCATTGGCAATCGCCATTTCATCCATGCCCGGTCTGGGCGACATGGCCGCAGCAAGCTGTACCTGAGCCGGTGCCCCCAGGCACATCACAACTGGCAAAGGACCTTTAGCTTTTGTCCATGTAGTATACAATCCGCGTCCTTCCACAAGACGGATGGTCATCCGATGCGCATCCACTTGCATCAAACGGTGAAACGAGAGATTGCGACCGAGGTCAGGATCGCATACGACCGCAACACCCGATGTGATGTAAGGGCCGCCGTCTTCAGCAAAGTGGGTCAATATCGGCAAGCAGTTCAAATTCACGTCAGGCTCTACTACCTGCTGGCAAGGAGCATCATTAACTGCTCGCGACGGCAATGGCTGGCGCAGAGCGCTACGCAGTGCGTCCATCAATTGTGATTCCTCTATGCCTAGCGCTTTGGCTAAATAGCGCTGTTGGCTGCAGACGCCGGCAGCCACCCGAAACGAGGAACCGGTTACACACTCAAAGAGCGCCAACTCTTCATGAAGAGAGTAGATAACTCGCGCCATCTCCAGATAAGGATTTACCGTCGCCTGGACATGGTGCAGCCAACCCAGCTCATCTGCCTGGTTTAGAAAGGCTTCCAGATCCATGCTACATCTCCACCCGTTCGGTAAAACCTTTGCCGATGCGGTAGCAATCCAAGTCCCTGGGAACGATTGTATTGGGAAATACAGCGTGGGCTTCACGGTAGATTTCACGTTCCGAATAGCGGCGGGAGAGATGTACCAAGAAGAGTGTCCCCACCTGAGCATCCGCAGCTAGCTGCGCAGCCTGTAAGGCCGTCAGATGGCCAAACTTGGTGGCCATCTCGGCTTCGAGGGAGGTGTAGGTAGCTTCAATAACGAGCGCATCCGCCTGATAACACACGCTTACCAGGTCATCTACCTTGCCGGCATCCCCAACATGGACGTATTTCACTCCCTGCTCCTCAACTCCCATTACTTCGCTGGGTTTGATTACCCGTCCATCTGCCAGGGTGATCGGCTCTCCATTGACCAATTGTTTACGTTCCGGTCCGCGGGGCACTCCCAGGGCTTCGGCCTTTTCCACCATAAACGGCCGGTGCCCTGGCTCCTGGAAGAGATACCCAAAGCAACCTGGCCCGCGATGGCTCACTGGAAATGCGCTGATAGAGAGATAATCGTCGCTCCAGACGGGACCGGGGCTCACCGGTACGTACTTGATATCCATCTCTGCATCGCCGCCGCGCAAAACAACGTTCATCAAATCGCTTACCCGCTGCAGCGCCCAGTGCCCGCCGTAGATGGAGAGCGTATCGATCGATTCCCAGCGCGAAAAGGTGGAGACCAGGCCGCCCAATCCCAGAATATGGTCGAGGTGGCCGTGAGTTAGCAGCACTTTGTCCAGCTTGCGGAAACCCATTCCGCTGCGCAGCAGTTGACGCTGGGTGCCCTCGCCGCAATCAATCATAAATCTTTGGTCGCGGTGGAGCACCAGAGCGGACGAGAGCCCACGGTCAACCGAAGGAGCTGAGGCGGACGTTCCAAGGAAAACGATATCAAACATGCAGCCTATAATTCCTTGCCCATCAAAAGGGTTGATGCCATTGCCTGGTAGCCCAGGCGCGCATATAAACGCTGAGCGTCAATATTGTCTTTGAGCACCATCAGGTTGACCTTCAGGCAACCTTTGGCTTTCAGGCGCTTTTCCACTTCGCTCAGCAGCGCCGAGCCAACCCCGCGGTTGCGCCAACTTGGCTGTACTGCCAGATGATGAATCCACCCGCGCCGTCCATCCCAGGCGCCCATAATGACGCCGATAACTATGGTATCTTCCTCTGCAACCAGGAACAAGTCAGGATCGCGCTCCAGTTTGCGAGCTACTTCAGCGGGTTCGTCCGAAGGACGCAGTGTAATCCCGGGGCCGCTTTGCTGCCAGAGGGCCAGCACCGCTGGGTAGTCGCTCATTTGGAAAGGGCGCATCAGCATAGACTTGTCATTCCTCCGAGGGTACTGCGGAGGGTATAGCTTCTTTATCGACGAGCTGCTTCCACGGGCCAAAAACTCCGTCCTCTGTCACGCCATAATAGATATGAACTGCCCCATCGGAGGAGCGCTGTACCAGGTCATACTGCGCTTTGCCGTTGCGCAGGTATTTATGCCACAGGCCCAGGTTATCGTACCAGATGACATTCGCTTCGTTAAAAGTGTGTTTTTCCTGTAGAGCAATGGCGTAACGCCACAGGCGTCTGGCGGATGCGCGGGTTACATTATGCACGACGTTGCCATCGCGCAGGTCGCGCATCGAATGAAAGATTTGGCCTTTACGTTCCTGCGAATCCACAATCTCGACGCCGGTGCGTGGGCTTTCAGTGGCAGCTTCGAACGGGGCGGATAATATCTGCTCAGGCTGCTCGACAGGAGCGGGTATCGCAGTTTTGGCTTCATTCAACGGTATCGGCATTTCAGCGGTAGCTGGAGCGCTGCGCTTTACTAGGGCGATAATCTCCTCGCGCAGTGCCAGGCTGGTCTCGGCTTCCTGCCGTAAAAAAATCTTACTGCCCTCCAAAACGTACGGCTGCTCTTTGCCTTTGGGCACCTGAAGTTGAATGACATGCTTGCCGCCGCTCATCATCACATTGATTGTAACGTCGAGAGGCGGCGAAATCATCCCGGTCATTTCCGCCCGCAGTTCGTCGATGACGGGCTGCGGCTTTTCAATCCCGCTGATAGGTGTCCTGGCATTTGGGCTCACGCCGATCCATACCGTGCCGCCATTGGTGTTGGCGAAGGCAACCACATCGCGCAGGACAGCGTGCAATCTTCCGCCCTGACGGGAACTCTGCTCGTGAAAGCTTTGTACAATCGAAGCGCCTTGTTTGCGCGCTTCGATTACATAATCAAAGGACGCTTCAGCGGTCGCTGATGCTGGCCGGGTACGACTGAAATCATGGCTTAACAGCAGCGCCTTGAGTTCTTGAAAGCTGACGGCCGACAGCATAAACTCTGTGGGACGTTCACCGACGCCCAGGTTCTGATGCCCGCCGGGCATGCTGTGCAGCCGGTGTGCATCGGACCCTTGAATACAGTGCATGCGCCGAGGATATTCGGGTTTTGAACCGTTAAAGAACGAGGCTGTTGTACGTCGCTTTTTGCTCTCCAGGTCTGTCACTTCAAGCGCATGCAGATTGGGATCCTGCGTGTAGGCGATTTTCGTCTGGCCGCCGAAATCAAATCCCAGCATAGCGACGCCGTGGCTCGAGTTGGCATGTGCGGCAATGACCAGCGCTCCGGATTCGGCCATAATGCGATAAGCGGTGGAAACATCCGTTGTAGCGCCAACTTCGGTATCGCCTACATCCAACAGCGCCGGCGGCACGTTGAGCTTGAGTAGAACGAGCTCGATCGTGCGGGTAGAAGTGCCTGGGTCAAAAATGGCCAACACATGGAATCCGAGGGTAGCGGTAAACTCAAAGCCGGGCAACACCAAAATCTGCTCTCGCAGCCGGTGGTATTCCTGCAGCCTCTCAAGTTCCTGCGGTTGGGCGCGTCCCAGGGCTACCCAACGCTCCAGGTCGGCTACTTCCTGCATCATCGCGGCATAGCCGGCGACGGTGTTATGATCAGTAAATGCGATTATCGATAGCTTTTCCTCCGCTGCTTTTCTTAGGATATCGAGATATCCGGTGCCGGTTTCCTGATAATCGCGAGAGCCCGGCGTGTGAATGTGCAGATCAGCGCGGCGCCATTCTAGTTTTTCACTGGCGCTCTGATTCGTCTTGATGTGTGTCGCTTTGGACACGTTTATTTCCTTCCATAGGTCCGAAGGCTTCCGCAAAGACCTGCTCAACGCGGTCTACGAGGATGAATGTCATCTCGTTGCGTACTTCTTCGGGTAATTCATCTAAATCTTTGGTATTGCGTTTGGGCAGGCAGATACGTTTCAGGCCTGCCCGATGGGCGGCGAGCACCTTTTCTTTAATTCCACCAACAGGCAGCACCTGTCCGCGCAGGGTAATTTCGCCGGTCATGCCCAGTTCGCCGCTTACTGGCTTGTTCATCATCAAGGATGCCAACGCGGTTGCGATGGTTACCCCTGCCGAAGGACCATCCTTGGGGGTTGAACCTGCAGGTATATGCAGGTGAATATCGCTGTGCGCGAATATATCCTCGTCGATGCCGAGCTCTGCGGCATTTGAACGCACATAGCTGAGCGCGGCCATCGCCGATTCCTTCATCACGTCGCCGAGTTGGCCGGTGATGGTAAATCCTTTGTCGCCTTTCATCTTGGTGGCCTCGATGAACAGAATGTCTCCGCCCGCCGAAGTCCAAGCCAAGCCGGTGGCGACGCCCGGTATCTGAGTGCGCTCTGCCACCTCGAAATAATAGGTTTGTTTACCGAGGTATTCGGTTACAGCCCCTTCCGTAACGCCAAGATGAGTTTCGCTCCCTTCGGCAATTTTGGTGGCGACTTTACGACAAATGGAACCGATTTCGCGCTCGAGCTCGCGTACGCCGGCTTCACGGGTATATTCACGAATAATGCGATAGAGCGCATCGTCCTCGAAGGACACTTCATCTGCGTGCAGACCGTTCTCTTTTATCTGCCGAGGCACCAGATACCCTCGGGCAATCCGCACTTTTTCCTCTTCCGTATAACCGGGAAGGTACAGGATTTCCATGCGGTCTCTCAATGGTGCCGGGATGGTATCGAGAACGTTGGCAGTGGTAATAAACATCACCTGCGAGAGGTCAAAGGCCACATCGAGATAATTATCGCGAAATTCGCGGTTTTGCTCGGGGTCCAGCACCTCCAGCAAGGCTGATGAAGGGTCACCATGAAAATCCGCGCCGATTTTATCCACTTCATCGAGCATAAACACTGGGTTGCGCGTGCCCACTCGACGGATTGCCTGGATAACTCGCCCTGGCATCGCACCGATGTAAGTGCGGCGGTGCCCGCGGATTTCCGCTTCGTCGTGCAACCCGCCCAATGATTGACGGATAAACTCACGGCCGACCGCTCTGGCAATTGACTTGCCCAGCGATGTCTTGCCTACACCCGGAGGCCCCACAAAACACAGGATGACGCCTTCACGCTCCTGGCGGATACGGTCGTGGTGCCTTTCCTCTACCTGACCTTTGCGTTCCTGACGCAATTTGCGCACAGCCAGGTACTCGACAATACGGTCTTTGACTTTGGTCAGGTCGTAGTGGTCCTCATCCAACACTTGCCTGGCGACCGTAATATCCAAATGGTCTTCGGTCGTAACCTGCCAGGGTAACTCACCTAACCACTGCAGATAGGTGCGGATTACCGAGTATTCGGCGGCCGCAGACGGCATCTTGGACATGCGATCCAACTCTCGCAGGGCTTCCTTATGCGCCTCCTCCGGCATCCCAGCCTTTTCGATACGTTCGCGCAGCTCGCGGATCTCTGCTGCCTGCTCGTCCTCTTCGCCCAACTCTTTTTGAATTGCCTTCATCTGCTCGCGCAAGAAATATTCGCGTTGGACTTTTTCCATCCCTGACTGTGCGTCGGTTTTAATCTTTTGTCCTAGTTCGAGTACATCGACCTCGCGAGCGAGGACTCCAAGCAAGATGCGCAGTTTTTCGGCGACGCTGGTTTCCTCTAGAATGCGCTGTCGAGTTCCCAATTCCATGCGCGTTAAGGAGGCAACCAGATAAGCGAGTTGACGCGGCTCTTCTGTGTTGAGAGCGTTCATCGCCATTTCTTCCGGCATATAAGCTGCCAATCCCATCAGTTTACGGAACAAGTCGCTGACGCTGCGCACCAGCGCTTCCATTTCCACACCGGTTTCCACCATATCAGGCTGCGATATAGTGTCGCCGCGCATATACGGGTCGCGTTGGGTGATAGCGCCCAGTTGGATGCGCTCAACACCTTGAACGACGAGATGCAGCGTGCCGTCAGGTGTGCGTGCCAGGCGGTGGATCGTCGCCAGTGTGCCGACGCTGTAAAGATCCTCGGGGGTCGGTTCATCCACTTCCGGGTCACGCAGCGCCACCAGGGCTACCATTCTATCGGCAACCACCGCGTCATCGATCAGGCGCACAGAACGAGGCTTTTGCACTACCAGGGGGAACACGGTTTGCGGGAAGATCACGGTGTTCTTGAGTGGCAGGACAGGCAGATTTTGGGGCGTCTGCGGGTGCTCCTCACCGCCGCCCTCTTGGGTTTCGATTACTTTGGCGATATCCATAATGTCTCCATCATTGGTTCTTTTATTCGCGGACTTGCTTGATGGGTATCTTGAACTCACGGCTGTGCTTGGGCAGCTCAACGAACAAGAATCCCTCTTCGTAGTGTGCCGAAATCTCGCTCTCTTTGAGCGGCCAGCTTATTTTCACCTCGGTATGGAATTCGCCATAAGGGATTTCCATATTCTGATAAATGATTTTGTCGCCAAGGTCGCTGCGGCATCCGCTGATACTCAGCTTGCGGTCAATAAACGCAATGGTAAAATCCTCGGTTTTCATCCCGGCAATCTCGACCTTGATAACCACATGCGTATCGGTCTCATATACATCCGTAGGCGGGCGCCAGCGGCGTCTGGCTCTGAGAGCTGACCAATCCGTGCGATTATCTTGCGCTTCGTACCCTTCAGAAAACCTGGGCATTGAAGAACCTCAACTTCTTGTGGCCACTATAATTTTTGAGTATTTTACCACACTATTACGCTTATCTCAAATAATGTCTGGAAAAGAACCTTTTTTGACATGCGCTTATCCAGGGCACATAATAATTCATCTTATTCCTGCATGAATAATATTATTAATGTTATGCTTACGCCCAGAGTTGCACATTACATGTAGTTTAGTAAAATAAGCCGAATCTATCATCGGATAGTGTTGAGGAAATGCCCAACACATCGGTCGTTATTATTGGCGGTGGAATATCGGGCGTTGCTGCTGCGCTTAACCTGGCGCAACGCGGTGTTGCCGTTGACCTCGTCGAGCGGGAACCGCGCCTGGGAGGAAACACGCTTGATGTCTGCTGTAAGGCGGTCAATGGGCAGTGCCAGCACTGCGGCGGCTGTCTCGTTGCCGAGCGCTTGCGTGCTGTTTGTGCAGAGCCTCTAGTTACCGTTCACCTCTCCAGCACAATCACCAATATCCAACCCGCAGGGGATACTTTTAGTTACCAACTGGTTACGGCCAACGTCAAGCAGGCTAAGAGCGCTCGAGCGGTGATTGCCGCCACCGGATTCGACCATATCGACGCGCGTACCAAAGGTCCTTACGGCTACGGCGCCCTGTCGATGGTGATTACCGGTGAAGATATGGAACGTAGGTTAAGGGCCGAAGGACAGAGTGTGTACGATTGCGCCGTCCTGCGGGATGTGGCCTTCATCCAGTGCGTGGGCTCGCGCGATGAGCATGCCAACCGCGGATGGTGTTCGCAGGTGTGCTGCCGTTATGCTGTACGCCTGGCGCGCCTGCTCGGGGCGCGCTCGCCGCAAACCAATATCACTATATTCAAGATGGATATCCAAACCGCAGGCCGCGACTCCCAGGCTTTTGCACTGGCGCAGCAGGAGGGTATCCGCTTTATCTGTGGTTTGCCGGCTGTCGTCAGGCGTTCAGAGAAGGATTCTGCTAAAGCCGCCTTATTATTTGATGATATCAATACCGGTCAGTTCCGCACTAACGAGTTCGATTTGGTGGTGCTGGCTACCGGCATCGAGCCGCGCAGCGATGCGCTGCAGCTCGCGGAGACATTAGGTGTCGAGCGCAACCGCTTTGGCTTTCTGGCCTCGCAAGATGGCGCCGCACTAAGCATCCCGGGGATTTTTGCGGCGGGCTGCTGCCAGTCGCCACGCTCGATATCCGAGTCGATTGTGCATGCCACTGCTGCTGCCGAGGCTTGTTACCGCTACCTACAGGAGCACACGCAGTGAACAAGACCGTGGCTGTGTTGGGAGGTTCAGCGGATGCCGGCTGGGTGGTGGAAGAGCTGCTGGCACTCAGCTACAGTGTCGCATGGGTTGGGCAGGAGGATTTGCCCGACTCACCCCGCTCCGACGGCCTTCGAGCTTATCCTCGAAGCCGAGTTTCTGCCGTTTCCGGTTGTGTCGGCAGCTTTCGGCTTGAATTGAGCGCACCCCCTGAGCGAGCCGTGATTGACGCAGCCGCTATTATCGTTGCCATGGGTAACCAGCGCCTGCCGTTAGGAGCCGATGCGCGTATACCCGCGCATCCGCGGGTGCTCTCAACCCAAGTGTTGGCCGAACGGCTGAGTGCGCCCCGGCAAATCAGCGGCATCGCTCCCGCGCAGCGCCAGCACATCCTGTTTGCCTTGGATATGCTGGAGCTCTCCGGCAAACAGGCTGTCGTCGAGACTCTCGAGCTGGCGTTGCGAACGCATGATACGTGGCATTGTGAAGTTTCGGTGCTCTACCGCGAGCTGCAGGTGGATTCCGACCTGCTCGAAAGCCTGACGCGCACGATGCGCGAGCAGGGCATCGTCTTTCACCGCTTGCAGGATGCCCTGCCGGTCGTCGATGATTCTGGTGTTCACGTTAAGCATGCTGATGGCGTTCTCGATGGCGATTTGCTGGTCATCGCGCCGGTGGTGCGCCCACGCAGCGATAGCGCCGAACTCGCCGGCTTGCTGCGTATTGCTTTGGGTGCGGATGGCTATTTTCAGCAGCTCAATGTGCGCAGTTACCGTCCAGGACTGTCGAACCGCAAGGGGATCTACCTGGCGGGGCGCTGCCATCTGGATGCGGATGATGCCGGCGCACGCGCGGATGCCGCGCAGGCGGCTGCAAACGTGGCGATTCTGCTGGGTCAGGACCACCTGCAGCCCGAGACCGTTATCGCTGAGGTGGGTTCAACCAAGTGTATTCGCTGCCTGACGTGTATCCGCACCTGCCCCCATGCCGCAGTAGAGCTAGCAGCATATGGCCAGGTTACAGCGGCCAAAGTAGTTGAGCTGGCTTGTTTTGGCTGCGGCGCGTGTGCAGCGAATTGCCCCGTACGGGCAATTACGATGAAAGGCATAGATGTGCCTGTTTGGCTGCAGGAAGCAGCGCTGGTATGAGGACGGTAATGAACAAGCTTGTGATAATCGGCTGCGATCGTTCTGCCGGCGAAGCGCTTCGCTCGCTGCAGGAGACGGGCTACTGTCTGCCAGAGGGGGTTATTTATCAGCCCTTACCGTGCGGTGGCTCACTGGATGTGCTACATGTCCTTAGGGCGCTGGAGTCAGGCGCCGAACGCGTGCTGGTATTGAGCTGTTATGCGGATGCGTGTCGTTCGTTTAATGGAAATACATGGGCTGAAAAGCGCACGGCCGCAGCACAGGCGCTATTGACCGAGGCCGGCCTGGGCCAGGAACGTATTACCTACCGCCAGGTCAGCCCGAATATGAGCGCCGATTTGGGCGCCTGGATTCATACGCTGATAAATCTCGAGCCTGTTGAAGCACAGGATCGGGCATGAGCACGAGGCCAAGATGATAATTGCCGAGCGAAAGCCGATACAGGAAATAACTGCCAGCCTGGTGCCGTATAAAAACGTGCTGATGGTAGGCTGCAATACCTGTGTGGCCGTCTGCCTGGCCGGCGGCGCCAAGGAGGTCTCCGTGCTGAGCGCCGTCCTGCGCCTGGCGTTGAGAGAGAACCAACCGGAGTTGACGATTGCTGAGCGCTGCGTGGAACGCCAGTGTGAGGCCGAGATGAATGCGGAGCTGGCGACTGAAATTGGCTCCTACGATGCTGTCCTCTCCACAGCTTGCGGTGTGGGCGTGCAAACCCTGGCTGAACAATTCCCCGAAACGGTGGTGCTGCCCGCCCTGAACACCAAGTTCATGGGGCGGCCGGAAGAACTCGGCGTCTGGTCGGAACGCTGCGCCGGCTGTGGCAACTGCGTGCTTGACCGCTTTGGCGGTATTTGCCCGGTCACGCGCTGCAGTAAAAACCTGCTCAACGGGCCCTGTGGCGGTTCAGCCAACGGGCGCTGCGAAGTGGATCCGGTCAATATTCCCTGCGCCTGGCAGCTCATCTACGACAGGCTGGCGCGCTTGGGGCAGCTCGAACGGCTGACGGCAATTGAACCGGCCAAGGACTGGTCAACCTCGCGCCACGGCGGTCCGCGCCGGGTGATTCGTAAGGACGTAAAACTATGAAAGCCGTCAGCCGGCTGGAACGGCTTTTGGAGAACGGCACTTTTGTCGTTACGGCTGAGCTGGGTCCGCCTAAAGGGCCTGATAGCGCCGTCATTGTAAAAAAAGCAGGCCTGCTGCGCGGCGCCTGCGATGCCGTGAACATCACGGATAACCAGACGGCCATCGTGCGCATGAGCAGTGCGGCTGCCAGTGCGCTGCTGGTGCAGCAGGGACTCGAGCCCATCATGCAGATGACTTGTCGCGACCGCAACCGTCTGGCGATTCAGGCCGACTTGTTCGGCGCGGCGGCGCTGGGCATACGCAACGTGCTGTGCCTGACGGGCGACCATCAGGTGTTCGGCAATCATCCAGGCTCCAAGAATGTGTACGACCTGGATTCGGTGCAACTGATCGGTATGACCAGGCGTCTGCGCGATGAAGGTTTGACGCTGGGCGGCGACCCGGTTGAGGGCGCGATGCCGCTCTTTATCGGCGGCGCGGCGAATCCCTTTGGTGATCCGTTCGAGCTTCAGGTGCTGCGGGTGGCCAAAAAGGCCGCCGCCGGCGTGCAGTTCATCCAAACACAATGCATTTTCGATATCGAGCGCTTTCACGAATGGATGAAGCGTATCGTCGATCTGGGAGTCGCGGAAAAAGTA
>JAJFUJ010000109.1 GCA_021372475.1 Chloroflexota bacterium
CATCGTTCGCGCGAAACAACACCTGGCGGCGGTCGTGCAGGGCAGCATCCCATGGCAATGTGTGCAGGTCGTCGGTAGGCGCGAGGATGCAGCCGGTGCCCGCAGCCTGGTAGCGTGCGCTACCCAACGGTGCAAACTGCACATCAGGCGGCAGCTCTATCTCCTCCCCTTGATTGGGCAGCCCCAGCAAGAGCGGCCCATGCCAAAAAGAGTATCGGCCAGCGGGCTGCAGATGCGGGAGTGCCGGCTCACAGCGCGCAGTAAGCGGGTAATCAAGCACAATGGCATCGCCGGCCTGCCAAGTGCGGCGCAGCGCATAGAATGCGCCGGTGCGCTCGACCGGCTGCACGGCGCTGTTCACAGCCAGAGTTACCGCAGCAGGCTGCACCCAACTGGGTATATACAAGTTGATGGTGAACGGGGTCTGGGCGCTGGCGCGCACCACATCCAGCGCTACGCGTGCCGAGCGCGGGTAATCGCTGCGCTGTATCAGGCAGAGCTCCCCTGCCCCCGCCGGCACCAGGGCCAGCGCATTGTCATAGTACGGCAGGTAGAGGTTATCGCCCTCCAGCCAATGGCTGAACTCTACCGCGCGCGTCAATCCTTCGCCGCCGCGCATCGTGCAGCACCAGCTAGCCTCAAAAATATCCACTTTGGGCGCCAGGAAACTGGTGCCAGCGCCAGCGCAGACATCACAGCCGTAACCGCCGTTAGGACGCTGACCGTAAGCCATGCCGTTATATAGGATGCGTTGGGCATCCTCCAGATAGCTGGTCTCGCCGGTATACTGCCAGAGCCGTTGAGCCACAATGAAAGAGTCCATCACGGCGCAAGGCTCCGTCCAGGTGGGGCGTCCGAACCAGTTGAAATTAGCCCAGTTAGCCGTAAGCGCCTGGCTGCGGTAGAGTGCGTAGGTGCTTTCAGCCAACTCCAGATCTTGAGCCCGGCCGGCGGTGGCATAGTAGCGCAGGACAGCGCGCAAGGTAGAGAGGGTGGAATGAGTTTGGAAGGAAAGCTGCACTTTGTCGATGGCAGCATAGCTGGCGATGGCCTCCTCGATCAGCTCGGCCAGCTCAGGCCAGCCCAGCAACTGATACGCCTGCGTTGCGCCGTCCAGCACGGTAAAGGCCGAACCGATATCGGTGGAAGGATACCAATGGCTGGCCAGATATCGCGCCCTTTGGCCGATGACCTCGCCCTGATAAATACGCTGCTCGGGCTGCGAAGGATAAAGCTTATAGTAGCCGTGCGCCGGCAGCACCAGGCCGCGGATGATACGCTCGATAGTCTGCAGGAGGGCGGGCTGCGGGCGCCAACGATAAAGCTCGCATAAGGCCCTCAGCACCCAGCCATGCCCTGAAAACTGCTGCTCATCGAACTCGCCGTCGGGCAGTATCTGCCCCAGGTAACCGCGAGCGTTCAGATGGGCGGGTAGCTGCTCCAGCATCGCTTCCAAGTAACGCGGCTCGCGGTGGGTCGCTTGAGCCAGCAATATCCAGGCCATCAGGACGCGCCCTTCCGCATCGCCGGGCCAATCATACTCCGGCGGGCGAAATGCTGCCGGCGGCTGATAGTCGGGCAGCTCGAGGCGGTCGAAATTCAACATTGCGCGGCGGTAGAGCTCGCCAGAGCTGAACAGGTTGGCCAACAGCAAAGGCTGCATCATGCACTCCCCTGATTTATAGATGGCATCTATTATAGCACAGAGGCCGCCAGCATGGCAGCCTCTGTGAAAGTGTGCGCCAGTTGAAGGCCTTATTTCATGCGCGGATCGAGGGCATCGCGCAGGCCATCGCCGATAAAGGTAAATGCAAGCACTACCAAGGCAACACAAATCGAGGGCGCAAGCAGTTCCCACGGTTGTGAAGAGATGGATGCTTGTCCAGAGGACATCAGGCTGCCCCAGCTAGAGATAAACATGGCTTTATCGTTCGTCTCCAGCCGCAGACCGATCCCTATGTAGCCGAGAACGGCTTCAACGATGATCATACGCGGGATGGCAAAGGCTGTGTACACCACAAGCGAGCTGAGGCAATTGGGCAGGATATGGCGCAGGATGATGCGCGTATTGCTGGCGCCAACGCAGCGCGCTGACTCCACAAAGCCCTTTTCTTTGATCGCAAGCACATCCCCGCGCACCAGCCGGGCGACGCCTACCCAGGAAACGACTGCCAGAGCGAGGAAGAGCAATAGAATTCCGCCGAACTGCCGCCCTAAAAAGGTTTCGCGCAGTGTAACCATCAACAAGATATAAAACAACAGGTCGGGGAAGGCATAGACCACATCGGTGATGCGCATCAGCAGGTTATCAACCCAGCCGCCAGCATATCCAGAAAGAAGGCCGACTGAGGTGCCAATAATCAGGATGATCGTCACGGGGATGAGGCCGACGAGCATCGAAGCACGCGCACCGTAAATCACTCTGCTAAGGATATCACGCCCGATACTGTCTGTCCCTAACAGAAATTCCTTCTCGCCGGATAACCCGTTAGCGGATTTCTCCACCCATGCAGGCGGGAGCTGCGATTTACCGGGATATATTTTCAAAGGGCTATGCGGGGCAAGCTGTGGTGCAAAAATAGCTACAAAAACAAACATGATAATAACAATCATACCAACGATTGCCAGTTTGTTGCGCTTCAGGCGCACCATAGCATCCGACCACAGGCTGCGCACTGGTCTAGCGAGTATCTGTTCCTCTGCTGTCGGCAGCGAAACTGCAGATGCTGTTGTTGTCATCTTTCGGCCTCCCTCATTGAACCTTGATACGCGGATCAATAAAGCCGTAAATGACATCCACACTGAGGTTTGCTATCACGATCAATACGGCATAAATAAGCGTAGTGCCCATGATCATCGAATAGTCGCGGTTGCTGATTGATTGGACGAACTCGCGCCCGATGCCGGGGAAAGCGAACATTGTTTCGATGATAAAAGAGCCAACCAGTAAACCTGCCAGAGAAGGACCGAGGATGGTGATCACAGGAATGAGCGCGTTCTTGAGCATATGAACGCTGACGACGCGGCGTTCTGCCAGGCCCTTGGCGCGCGCTGTCCGTACATAGTCCTGGCGCATCACCTCGAGCATGGATGAACGCGTCAGGCGGGCGGTGTAGGCCATCGTGCCAAAAGCGAGCACCAGCGCCGGCATAATCCACACCTTCGGCTGAGTCCAATCGCGCGGCACAACGGGAATCCACTTGAGTCCTACTGCAAAAATGATTATAAAAAAGATGCCGATCACAAAATTTGGCACAGAAACACCAATATTTGCAATGATAGCAGTGAGGTAGTCTATCCAGGTATTTTGCTTAAGGGCCGAGATAATACCGGCTGGGATACCTACTACTACCGCAATGACCAGCGCGATAAGCCCGAGGCGTATCGAGTATCCAAAACGGCTCTCCCAGAAGGACTTGCCCTCGGGGGGCTCAAACAGTATCTCCTGCACAGTGCGTCCGCGCTGCCGGTATGACAATCCCAGATTCCCACCGATAGCGCCCCATATCCATTCCCCCTTGGAGTTATAGTCGCCGATAATATAGGAAGTAAACTGCCGCCAATAGGGTTTATCCAGGCCGTACACGCGCTGCAGGTTCTTGAGGGTAGTTGCATCGACGTTGCGCTTGCTGGGATCCTTATCCCAAGGGCCGCCGGGAGCAACATGCATAAGCGCAAAAGTAACCAGTGCAATAATGATAAGGACAGGTATTGTCCAGAGCATACGCCGGACGATAAATCTTAACAACAGTCGCCTCCAACCGCAAAGTATAGCCCTGCAGAGCCCGTCTCTCTCAATTCAACGTATCGGGTGAGTTGAATCCCAATCTACACCATGCCAAGTAATATTATCATCGGTAAGCAATACAATCAAAAAGAGAGCCGGAAGGCGTCTGCGAACAGGCGCCTCCGGCCCTCGGAGTAACGATCGTTAAGGCAGCTTGGTAGTGTCGATATCGATCATATTTGCAGCATAGAAGCCAGGGAACGTGGCATCCTGCGGCGTTACTTCGATACCTGTAACCCAAGGCTTAACCAGATAGGAGTTGACACGGTTGTAGAACATCACAGCCGGCAGCTCATCGATCAGCATATCCTGCGCCTGAACATACAAATCCAAGCGGGTAGCTGGGTCGAGTTCCACATCGGCCTTTGCCAACAAGGCATCTAACTCGGGGTTAGCGTACGCGACTGACTTGGCAAACTCAGAGTTGCTGGCCCAATAAACGCTCAGCCAGTTCTGCGGATCGGGATAATCCGAGCACCAACCGAGCAGAATCATCTGCGGCATGGTGGTGACATCCTTCGTCAGCGCAGTAAAGGCAGTGTTGTCGATTGGGTTCAGCTCAATCTGAACGCCAAGATTCGTCTTAAAGTTATTGGCGATCCACTCCCAGCGCAACCGGTTGCGCGGTGAATCACCAAAGGTAGCGGTAATTAAAGGAAGCGCTTCAGCCGAGCCGTAGGTGCTCGAGGCGAGCATTTCCTTAGCGGCAGCGGGATCAAACGCCCAACGGGTTTCCGCAGCATTGGCGCCCGGAATACCTTCAGGAATCCAGGTCAGGGTGCCGGTTCCCAGGCCAGCCAGCACGTCCGCAACATAGGCATCGCGGTCGAGGGCCATAGAGAAGGCCTTGCGGACAGCAGGATCCGTGAACGGTTCCTTGGTTAGGTTAAACATGAGGTCGAAGGTGCAAGCTTGCGGATAGATCATCTCTTCCTTGGAAAGCTCAGCATCCGCCTCTACCGTCTTCAGGTCCTCAGAAGCGAGAGTTACAATATCGAACTCATTGTTCCTGTAGGCCTGGAAGGCGACGGACGAGTCGTTGATGTAGGCATACTCGATCTCAACCTTGGCCTTCTCACCCCAGTAGTTGGGGTTCGGGATGAAGCGCGCGCGCACGAACGGCTCGAGCGTCTTGAGGATAAAGGGGCCGTTGCCAATCTGGTACTTGCTCGAGTTCCACCAGTTCTCTCCGCCTTCGGCGATGTTCTCTTCCTTGGCAGGGAACCCAACCCAGATGCCCAGCACGGTGTGCATATAGGGCGTCGGGGAGGACATCTTTACCTTGAGAACCTTGCAATCGGTGTCCTCGTAATCGGCGCAGGCAGTCGTGCCGTCGCTCTTGAATGCCGCGACGCTGGCATCCACCACCGCCTTGGCCGCGTCATAAGCGGCAGCGTCGGTCGGATCGGAGGAACGCCACTCGGGAGCTCCGGCGATATAGTCGGTGATGTACGAGTATTCACCGGCCGTGTTCGGATCGATGTTGCGCATGATGGCGAACTTGAACCGCAGCGCGTTCAAAACGCTACCATCGCTGTATACCAATCCATCGCGCAGGGTAAAGGTCAGCTCGGTGGCATCGGCGTTGTATTCCCACTTTTCAGCAGCGCCGGGTACGGTCTCGAGCTTGGTGTTAAACTTGGTCAATCCCTCGTACATCAGTTGGAGGTGACCAATTTCATTCACATAAGACGAACGCTGCGGATCGATAATATCCGGGTAGGTACCCAAGTTGACGCGCAGCACCTTCTCTACAGCCGCTTCGGTCGGGGCGGTTGTGGCTTGGGGAGCTGCAGTGGCTTCAGGAGCCTTGGTGGCCTCAGGAGCCTTCGTAGCTTCGGAAGCAGCAGTGGCCTCAGGGGCCGTGGTCGGCGCAGCGGTCGGTGCGCATGCGGCCAAAAGCATCGAAAATACTACCAGCAGGGCAATGATGCCCGTCCATCGCTTAAGGGGCGACATATCTTCCTCCAGTAACAGAATTTGTATACGATATTAGGAAAGCAACATCAGAATTGACAAAACCCGGTAGGCTGACCGCGGGTGCGGACAGCACCTTGTCTTGTGACGTTTGGGCCTCCTTTCACACCTCATCCTACTATGAAGGCAGCAAGCCCT
>JAJFUJ010000123.1 GCA_021372475.1 Chloroflexota bacterium
TCCGTCACGCGCAACGGAGACGACGCCAGTAAACCCATTTCGACGCCTTCGCCGTTAACGGGCGATACAAGCACGCCGTCGCGGCTGGCGCTAAAGCGCAGCACATATAGCCCAGGCGGTAAGTCTGCGGGTAGCTGCAGCGCAAGCGTCTCGGCGCCCACCGTCACGCTGGATTCCGCCCACACAGGTGCAGGCTCCATAAGGTGCGCTGTCGCCGCCACCAGTTGAACACTAAAGGTATAGCCGGGCTCGGGTTGTTCCCAAGACAAGGCTAATTCCAGGCTGCCGCCGGGCTTGAGCTCTGAACTGTCGAGCACATAATCCAACAGATGCGCGTCGCCGAAGCGGATGCCCTTCGGCTCGTGGTGCAGTAAAGGCGCCCAGCTAAAATCCTGCACCAGCGGGCCAATCAAATCGGCCTGGTTACCGGCGGTATGCGGAATCCAGAAAATCCATACTGCCCCTATGCACAAACACCCCGATATAACCAGCGCACGGCGGTAGAGTTTCCTGTGCCGCACCTCACGGCCAAGCAAAGCCAGCCAGAGCAGCGCGGCTCCAAGCGATATGTAGCCCGTCACACGCCGGGCGGTGGTTGGTTGAAAGTAAAGCCGAACGGTATGCGCGCCCGCTTCCAGGCGCAACCCGAGCAGCCCCAGACCTTCGAGCGGTTCGATACCCTGACTGTCTCTGTCTACCTCCGCCTGCCAACCGGGGTAAAAGGTGGTGGGAAATGCCAGCAAGCCCCGTTCTGTAATATCAACCTGCCAGATTTGCTCATCCGGCGCGGACTGCAGCAGCTCCGCCGAACGATATGCCCCTTGCAGCGCCAAGGGAGTGTTCGGCAGCCCTAGCAGCTCCCCCGAGATGTAAGGGCGGGGAACCGTCCAGCGCGGCAGGTATTCGGCGCGCACCGTGCTGCCGATATTGCCGGAATATACCTCATATAGCGCCAGACGTTCGCTGGTGACGTCGGCATTGGTGATCGGCAGATATACCGGGTGCAGCCCAAGCAGCGCACAGGCCGATACCAGCGCCGCAGTCGACACAGCCAGCGGGGCGGTTATCCTGGGAGGGATTATCGCGATGAGATTGATCGTCAATAAAGCGATGGACAGCGCCTGCACTGAAAGCAGGCGCCATGGAAACTGCACCATCGGCAGGAGCGGTACATGCTCCCAGATCCCCTTTGACCAGGGGGTAATCAGGAATGTGTAAATCAGCAGTGTTATCAGCGCCCCAATTTGCCAGCTTGCGAGACGCTGGCGGCGCAGCACTTGAATCAATAGGGCGATGAGACCTCCCGCAGCCAGCAGTGTCTGCGCTAACCCCATCTGGAAAGGATTGCGGTTTGCATCGATTGTGTAATCAAAAATGGGCTTGAGCTGGACCATATCGAGCCAGCGGAAATGCCCAGCGTAGTTGAAATAGCCGGTGGTCTGCTCCTGCAGTTGCACCAACGACTGCTCGCGTAAAGCGGGCAGCCAGAACCAGAGGCTCAGCAATAGACCCAGCCCCAGCGCGAACATGCCGGCCCCCAGATAACGCCAGCGCGCTGCGACACCTCGGTCAAAGGCTGTCAGCACCAGGAACAGGAGAGCCAGCGGGGCAAACACCAGTGCCGAGATGTTGTGGCTGAGGATGAGCGCCGCAAAAACAAACGCCAAAAACGCGGCTGCCCCGGGCGAACGCAGCCGGCGCAGGCGGTAAATCCCCAGGATGACCAGCGGGAACCAGGCCATGGCGTAGAACTCACCCAGCGAGTCGCCGCGCACATAGATATTCACCAGGTGGAAAGGCGCCAGGGTATAGACCGCCGCTACTACCAGACCGACCCAATGGCGCGGGCAAAGCTCGCGCGCTAGCCAATAGCTGCCCAACGCAGCCAGCAGCATGCCCAAAGCCTGGGTTAGCTTGATGCTCAGCAGAGTGCCCAGGCCGGCCATATCCAGCAGAGCGGCCAGGTAATAAGGCAGACTGGCATAGAAGTCATAGAAGGGATAGCCATAACCGTAGGCCCCGTCGGGCATCCAGCGGGCCGGGAATACTCCAGCTTTGAGGTTCTGAACGAGCTGCTGGGTGCGCTGGAGCAGAAAAGGCGAATCGCCGCCGGCGCGGGTGGCCAGTAAGCCGGTATGCGTGAACAAGGGCAGCGCGGCCAGCAGCGCTACCAGGATCACCAACAAGAGCTCAATGTGCTGTCCGAGCCAGCTATAAATTCGTTTTACCATCATGGCACCGCCTGGGCGCCGCGCGCCGGCAGCTCGTACTCAACTAAACTTTCCTCAGCACTGTCCTGGAGCTTGAGCTGAGTCATATCTGGCCAATGATATATGCCGGCAACCAACTGGCTGGATGCCGGATCATATGGTTGGGTCAGGCTGAGATAGTGGCGGTCGACAACAATATCGCCGATGCGCCAGCGCTCGGTGCCATAGTATCCCTGAGCGGTAGGGCCGTCATGCTGGGCAAGCGGCGTATCCTCTCGAGCGAGGTGAACATATACCGTATATGCCTCGCCTGGCGCCTGCTGTGCCTGCCAATACAGTTCCACCAGCAGCTTGTTAGCGCTGATGACCTGGATGTTGTGATGTATCAGGGTAATCCCCTGCTCCCAGCGCACAGATTCATCCTGTTCCAGACCTATGGCCGGGCTGCTCGCGTATGCGACATAGAGCAACCGTGCTTCTGTCTCCAGGTCGCCGCGCTCATAAGCGCCTTCGTGCACTTCAATAACTTGGTTAGACGGCAATAGCGCCAGCGCAGGCGCGTTATCTGCATATGGCCAAAGCACGAGCAGCATACCGTCCTTTGCGTTAACGGTCGAACCAGCCGGCAGCGTTTCGTCGTCAGTCAGCACGGTCAGGTACTGGCCTGCAGGGCACAGAAATCTGAGCGAAGGCCAGCTATCCCACAGTCGTTTATCCAGCAATACCGCACGGCTGCTGCCATCCTTTTTGGTTTGGCCGATATACGAGTTTATTTCCAGCGCAAGCTGAGTCGCCCCGGATTCATAGTTATAATATACCGCTTCACTGTTCAAGTGCGTCCGATACGCCGTCAGCGTCCCGCTGCCGTTCTGCAGCAGCGCAGTTGCCACCAAAACCGTCCCCAGCCAGGCTGCACGTTGAGGTTTGAGATGCTCGCTGAACCAGGTCAGGCCGACTGCGGCCGGCAGATAAAGTACAGGAAGTAACCCAACGGCGCGCAGCATATGCGGGGCGCCCTCCGCCAGGATGGTCGGCAGGCAGAGCAGTGCTATCCACAGCCCAATGAATAGCGCGCTGCCGCGCGTACGCTCGTAACGGCGCAGCGCGAATAAACCTCCGGCAAATGCCAGAGCCAGGAGAGGTTCAAAGAACGGGCGGTAGGGTATATTGTGGCGCGGAATGAAATCGCCGCGGTAAAAAAATCCGAGAAAAGTGCGCCAAATGCTGTTTGCCAGGGCGCCGAGAGGGTCGCCCTGGTTGACAGCCGGGTTCAGGACCGAGACCTGCCCGCTGCGCCCCCAAAAGTCAGCCGGGTGGATGACAAAGTAACCGGCCAAAGGCGCAGTAGCAATCCCTAACGCCAGTGCCAGGAGCAGCCAACCCTGCCACCAAAAGGTGCGGCGTTGGGTAAACAGCAGATAGATGGCATACAGCGCCAGCACAATCAGCATAAATCGCGCCGGCAGATACGTGTATAACCCCAGCGCGAGCATCAAGCCGGTGCACAGCATCAACGGCCAACGACGTAGGCGCAGGCCGCGCGCCAGGCAGGTCAGCATCAACGCCGTAATAAGCGGCAGAAGCGTTGCCCGCAGCGCCAACCGGCTGAGGTTGAGCGTCCAAACTGAGCAGGCTGCCAGAGCAGCCGCGACCACGCCCGGCGTCTTGCCCAGCAGCTCACGCCCCAAGGCATACGTGGCAGGGATAAGCAGCACGCCGGCCAGGGCCGGCAGCAAACGCAGTGCAAATGCCGTGCGCCCGAAAACAGCGATCAGCGGGCTGAGGAGATAAACGAACAACGGTTCGCGCCCGTTGTTAGCTGTAAAAAAAAGCGCTAACTGGCCGTCCAGCACTCGTAAGGCATCCAAGCCTTCATAAGCCTCATCGCGGTAAATGCCCGCAGGCAGACGGTCAAGAGCCCACAAGCGCGCTGCAGCCGCGCCAAGCGTCAGCGCGATAATCAACACAGTATGCCAATGGTCTCGCCACCAGCTCTGTCGCGTTTTCGTCTGAGTGGAAGCACTCAACGCTTGCGCCATGCCAACCTCACACAAAAGGCAAGGTCAAGCCGCACGGTGGTAATATGTGCACCTCTTGACTTGGCCTTTCCAGGGCAAATGAACGCAAGTCGGTCAACAAGGCAGAACCTTCCTGGGTTGAGCGCAGGCTCAAGCCCGCCGAACGGTTATCATACCAGCAGGCAGCGACATCAAGCGGGATATCTAAGCGGCTAAACAGCCACCTGAACATGCAGCCGTACAAGCGAGTCGGATCGATGCTGCCGAAGGAGGTGGTCGGTTGGCCGTCCCAGGTGAGGCGCGGTACTTCAGCCAGCAGCGCGCCGGCAAGCAAGGCCTCAACCACTGGGCATGTTTCCGGTCCGTAATGCCAGTAATCGGCCTCTGATATTCCGGCATACTCTGGCTCATCCTCTACAAAGAGTTTATGCGCCAAGTCGCGGCCGTAGAGCTTGTAGCCGCTGTTCAAGTCAACGCCCTCCGAATGCATACACAGCGTCAAGGAAAGAGCGCGCTCTCGGCGGGCGAGATAGTACTGCACCGCATCCAGGCTAACCTGGTCAAGCAACAGCTCGAGCTCGCCCCGTAGCCAGCCCAGCGAGCGCTGGCGCGAACGGCACGCGCCCAGCACAAGCAATCGGGTATGCCCGCAGGTCTGCACGATATAATCCGCTGCGCGCACCATAGCCGGCAGGTCGCTGGCGGCATGGTCGCCGTCGCAATCGCGGGTAACGAGGTATGCGAGTTCAGGGCAGTCATGCAGCGCAATGCGCATCCCGCTGCGCACCGCCCAAAGCTTGCCGTGGTTCTCGTTATCGTGAAGGATATTATATACTCCCAGCGTCGGGCGCAGTTCATGGAGAATGCCTGCAGCGCGCTGATCGCCATCCACCACCAGCCAGACTTGCTCCCAGGGCGAATAGGAAGGCGTATCCTGCAATGTGATTACCAGCAAACGGCGAATAAGCTCCGCGGGAGCGCCCGGCGCAAAGTAAACCGGGATAATCACGCCGAATTTACGTGCCAGTTCGTTTTGAGTTACCCAACCTTGCATACGCTGCTCCGGTGAAGATAGGCAGAGGATGGGCTTTTCCGGGCTGCTTGTCAAACGGAACGCGCGATATCGAGCTTTCCATCCGATATGGTATAATGGCGTTTCAGTGTGTGTGAGAAAAGATCCCATATGAACGACCGTTATCTGGCTGCAATCGAATATCTGAAAATCGTAGAGCAGTTGGCCGCTTTTACGTCCTTCTCTGCCGGCCAGGAGCTAGCCCGCGCGCTGCGCCCCAGCAGCGAATTCAGCATAGTGCGCCAGACCCTTGCCGAGACGACGGAAGCCAAAGCGCTGCTGGCCAACCGCCCCGATTTCGGCGTCGGCGCCGCGCATGATGTGCGCCCACACCTAGGACGTGCGTCACTGGGCGGAATGCTCGATCCGCATGCGCTGCTCGAGGTGCGCGCCACGCTGCGTAGCACGCGCATGGTGTACAATACGCTGATGCGTTTCGAGGAGGAATATCCCCTGCTGGCCGATTGGGCGCAGGGGCTTGACCCGCTCGAGCATGTCGGCGACGAAATTGGGCGTTGCCTGGATGATGAAGGAAGGGTGCTGGATGACGCAAGCCCGGAGCTGGCCAGGCTGCGCTCCGCAACCGAGATAGCGCGCAACCGTCTGGTGGAACGTCTCAGGCGCCTGGTTAACTCGACCCAGGGGGTGCGCTACCTGCAGGAACAAATTATCACCGAGCGCAACGGGCGCTATGTGGTGCCGCTCAAGGCGGATTTCAAAGGCCGCATCCCCGGCGTCATCCATGACCAATCTTCCAGCGGAGCGACGATTTTTATCGAGCCGCTCGAGACGGTGGAACTTAACAACGAATGGCAGTCGCTCATCATCCAAGAGGCCAATGAGGTCGAACGCATCCTTTATGCCCTGAGCGGAATGGTTGGGCACGAAGCAGAGGCAATCGCACGTGACGTTGAGCTGCTGGCGCAAATAGACATGATTTTGGCCAAAGGGCGCTACAGCGTTAGCCTGCGCGCCAATCCGCCGGATATCGTTGCAGCAACGCCGAAACAGTACGATGGGACGACTCCGCTCACAGCCTCGGCGCATCCGTTCTACCTCATCCGCGCGCGCCATCCGCTGCTGCCGCGCGAAACCTGCGTGCCCATCGACGTGTACCTGGGCAACGACTTTACGGTGCTGCTGGTTACCGGCCCGAATACCGGCGGCAAGACCGTATCGCTCAAGACGGTAGGCCTGTTGGCGGCAATGGCCCAGGCGGGGATGCACATCCCCGCAGGCGAAGGGAGTAAGCTGCCCGTTTTCAACGGGATTTTTGCCGATATCGGCGATGAGCAGAGCATCGAGCAAAACCTTTCCACCTTTTCATCGCATATGACGCGCATCATTGACATCATGGAAAGCGCCGACAGTGGTTCTCTGGTGCTGCTGGATGAGCTGGGCGCCGGCACCGACCCGGCCGAAGGGGCTGCGCTGGCGCAGGCGTTAATCGAGGAGCTGCTGGAGCGCAAATGCTTGGCGGTGTGTTCTACGCACTACAGCCAGCTCAAAGTGTATGCCTTTAATCGCGCCGGCGTGCGCAATGCCAGTGTAGAGTTCGATATCGAGACGCTATCGCCCACTTACCAGTTAGTGATAGGCCTGCCGGGGCGCAGCAACGCCCTGGCGATTGCCCAACG
>JAJFUJ010000138.1 GCA_021372475.1 Chloroflexota bacterium
GCCCAACAAATAGCTAAAGAAAGGGAACTCGCTGATGACCTCCTGCGAGGCGCCGGAGGCGTCGCGGTCGTGTAGGAGGCGCGTGGCGCGCCACCACCACCAGCCGTCATCCGGATACCAGGTGCGGCTGATCGCGGTAGGTTGCAGGTTGCGGATGTCGAGCCAGCGCCATAGGGCGTCGCAGCCCCATCCGCGGGCGCGGATGAACTCAAAGACGCCTTCCAGGTTACCGAGCAGCGCCACAAACAGTGCACCAACCGCTCCATAGTGGATGCCGATGCGCCAGTCCCTGCGCTCGAGCTGGTCGAGAGCTCCCGTCCTGCGCGAACGCAGCGCTAACACGATGTTCAGCACAATGCTGCACGAGGCCGAGATAACCAGCGCGAACGAGGTCGCCTGAGCTAAGTTAAAGGCAACGGGACTCGGTATCCCGCTCAATTTGGTCAGCATCGCGATGAGCACGTAACCCAGGTAGTAATAGCTGATGGAATAGCCAGCTAACCAGGGGTCGCTGGGTGGAAAGGTGCGGCTGCGCAGGATGGCGTTGATAAAGCCGAATTCCATCGGTTTCTCGGTCGCGGCTATATCGGGTGAATAGGCGCGGAAAAAACAAAAGCCCAGGAATGCTAGGCCGAAAAGCAACTCTTCCGCCAACAGCGCGGGTTTGATACGGCTGAGCGCAGCGCGCAGCTCTTCACGGCGGCGCAGCCATATGACCAGGGAGATGGCGCCGAGCCCGACCAGCACCAGCGCTATGTTGGCACGGGTGTTTTCGAGCAGCCCCAGGCTGCATAACAACCAAAACGCATAACCGGATAGCAGCAGCCCGATGTGACGGCTCACACCCAAACCGCGGTCGGGCAGGAAGCGCAGCAGCCGCAGGGTAATCGGCAGAGCCAGCAGGCCGATAATGGTCACGAGCAGATACCACACTACTGCGTCAAGCATGCAGCGCTCCCTTCAATGATCTCATTGGCTTTCTCCGGAAGGAACTCGGTATATCGATGTGCGCGCATTGGCATACACGAGCTCCAGTTGGCCGGAGCGCTCCAGTCGCGTGAACTTGTCCAGGCCTTCGCCCGGGTAAGCGATGCGCTCCAGTTGCCCTAAATAGATATAGCGCACATTGTACTGACGCACAATCTCCCAAAAGCGTTCCTCGCTCGTTGTGCCGTAGAGCGCCGCGGCCGCCTGCTCGCGCTCCTGTACCGCCTTCCAGGGATGCTGCTCGCCGGCATGCAGCCCAGTGAGGGTCGGCAAACCCGTATAGGCAGCGATGCGCGTGCCGAACTCGCGGTAATAACCGAGCGGCGCTTCTGCCAGCACCGGCGTGCCGGCCACATGCTGGTTCAGCCAGGCAATCGCCTCGCGGTCGTAGCTCAGGTCAATCGTGGAGCCTCCGTCGGGCCAATTGTACTGCGCTGTTTGCATAAAAGCCGAACCATCCAGCGTGAGGGCGGACAGCGCCGTGCTAAAGCGCTCGTTGGTGCGCGCCGTCACAGCGAGCGGGATATAGAGCAGAGCTGCTATCCCCAGCAGGGCAGCGCCGACCTTCCACAGGACGCCTGCCCACGAACGCTTGAAATGCTTCCAGAGCGCGGGCAGCCAGCTTCCCATGGCCAAACCGAGCAGCACCCAGGCCTGCAGGCCGAACTTGAAGAGCGTGTTCATGCGGCGCCAATCGGAGCCTGAGAGAAAATCCTTGAGATAGATAATCTCGATGCCCCATAGGATGAGCCAACCTGCCGCGAGCAGCAGGCGCCTGAAAAATTCGCTGGGATCGTTAGCGGGTACCAACAGCAGCGCCAGGCTGGCGGCCGCGAGCGGCGTGAGGAAAAGCAACAGCGGACCGTTGCGCAGGCCGAGCCAAACGGCGGCGGCCAGCGCGCTCAGCCCAATGATACCGATACAGAGCGTTCGCGCAGGGCCAGTCCCGCCCAGGCGCAGCCAGCGCTTTAGCCCGCGCTGCCAGCCGTAACGCAGCCAAAGGCGTTTCAAGCGCGGCCGAATAGAAATTCGGCGCCATTCCACCGCCAGCAAGGTGATGCTCAGGTACAACTGCCAGCCCCAGACCACCAGCCAGCTCGCTACCGGCGAACTGGCGCCAGGCGCTACCCAGGCCAGGCCAAAATCCCGCGTCTGCACATTGCGGTAATAGGGCAGGTAAAGCAGCCCGGCCAGAGCAAAGACAACCGCAGCTTGCCCAATGCCGCGCCGCAGCCAGCGCTTTCCGCGCGAACGCTGCGCAAATATTAGCACGGCAGCCGTGATGAGGGCATAAGTCGGCAGATCCCATGTGTTAGCTGGTCCAAGCGCGCCCAGGCACAGCGCGCAGAGTAAGGAGAAGCTGCCGGTGTATAAGTCGTCAGCGGAGCCATGCTGGAGATAGGTCAGCAGCAGATTCAGCAGCAACGTCGTCAGTGGCAGTGTCAGCAGGTGCGGATGCAAGTCGGCAAAGAGATAGGTAAAGAACGGGAATTCGTTAATGGTATAAGGGATGATGCGGGTGGCCATATTCCAATAGTCAAAAGCGGGCAGCCGCGCCTGGCCGCTCAACAGGTTGCCGATGCCTTGCGGGATATAGCGCAGCAGCTCAGTGAGGCTGGGAGCTGCGTCCAGGCTGGCACCGCCGGCCTGCATCAGCCCGGCCGCCAATTGCACTGGCACATTCAGGTTAGCCAGCAAGAGCACCCCTGCTAAAGCACCGAACGCGCCCGCTGCGGAGAAGCTCGGATGAGCAGCATCTCGCCGCTTGAGCAAGGGCGCCAGAGCGCCGCCCAGCACAAACACCTGCAGCCCGAGCAGCGCCGCAAAGGTCGGCACACACAGGTTAAAGCCCACCTCCGGGGCGATGCCGCTCAATTTGAGCAGGGTGTTGCAGATGAAATGCCCGAAATAATAATAGTTGAGCAGCCCGCCGCTTAGGAATGGGTCGTACGGCGGCATATAAGCCGAACGGCTGAGCGCATTCAGGATGCCGAGCTCCATCGTTTTTTCGCCGCCGTAAATCGGGTGCCACAGGTCGGGATTGAGCATGCGCAGGATGGTAAAAGCGGCAAAAATGAGTGCAAAGACCAGTTCATCGGTTAGGACGGCGCGCCAACGGCTGCGCAGGATATCCGCCAGCGCCTGCCGCCGCCGCCAGGCACATAAACCGGCACACAGGAGCAACGACGCGCTAATCACCCAGGCAGAGGCGGCGGTGTTGGGCCACCAGCGCAGGCTGGCGCCGATCCAGAGCAGGTAGCTGACGACGAGCAAACCGAGCCCTTTAGCCAGGGAATAGCCGCCATCGAAAGCTCTGGGGAATAGCCCGGCCATACAAGGCCAGGCCGCCCAACCCAGGATGGAGAGGATCAAGTACCAGAGAAGGATGGCCGCAGCCGGCGAAGTGGACGCGAGCGTGTTCCAGGCTCGATCGGCCACAACAGGCAGCTCTTCCACCGGTGCGGTCAGCATGCCATTGGCAGCCGATATGCGCGCTGTGCTGCAGCCAACGGCAAGCGCGGCCAAAGCGAGCATCGTCAGTTGGGAGCGCCGGGCGATAACCATCCGGCGTACCCGCGCAAAGCTAGTCATCGCTAACGACTTTGTAAATTGTCATCGGGCCGTCGCGGTAGGCTGGTTCCAGCCCATCGCCGAGCATCGTCTCGAACTTATTCAGGCCGGCAGCGTCATAGTAGGCTGCTTCGAGCTGCCCAACGATGATATAACGGATATGGTAGCGCTCGATGACCTGCCAGGCGGCGGCCGGGTCAGTGCTGTTATACAAGGTTTTCAAGTCGTCCAGGCGCCAATCTACCACACTACTGGAGTAAGCTGCGCGCTGCTGGCGCTGGTGCCAATCCCAGCCAATCACGGTCGGCAGGCCGGTGTTGATGCTGATGCGGCTGCCCCAGCGATAGGGCGGCACGCTGGCCTCAGCGATGACCGGCGTGCCCGCGATATTCTGCTGCAGCCAGGCGATGGCGCGCGCGTCGTAGGCCAGATCGATGGAGACGCCCTGGTCTTCCAGCGAAGCCGTCTGCATATAAGCGGCGCCGTCCAACCCGCTTGCTGCCGGAATCTGCCAGCGGTCACGGATTTTCGCAGAGGTCGCCAGCAGCGGGTAACTGGCAGCGCCGACTAGCAGCAGCACAAAGCCGACTTGCCACCAGGAGCGGCGACGGTTAGGCCAGGCAGCCAGCCCGGGCAGCAGCTCGCTCAAAGCCAGCGCACTGGCTGTACCCCACAGCACCCAGGTTTGCAGGTAAAATTTGAACACGCTGTTCATGCGGCCGATATCGCCGCGCAGGACGACATACTCTACGCCGATAACCAACAGTGCACCAGCCAGACCGAGCAAGCCGATGACGCGCTGCAGTGGGCTCGATTCGCTGCGCAGCACGAGCACCGCCGAGAGCACCGCGAGCGGCAGCACAATCAACAGCACCCATGCCTTGAGGAACAGGCTCAGCAGCAATATCACGGCCAATAAGCCGATGCCAACCCATCCAAGCTGGTAGCCCGGCTCGGGATTGCGCACATATGCAGAGTAGCGTTCGCGTGAGCGCGCCCACTGGCGATGCGGCAGCAAAATCCGCAGTGCGCGCGCCAGCGACGCGCGCGCTTCGCGCCCCAACGCTGCCTTGCCGATGTAGGTATACAAGATAAAGAGGGGCAGCGCCTGGATTAGCAGCAGCGCACCGAGGGAGGTACGGGCGCCAGTCCAGGCTTCAATGCTGGTATAGGCCGCGCCATAATGCGCATGGAAGGGATAATAGAGCAGATAGGAAAGCACCAGCAGCACGGCGGATTGCCCCAGCCAGTTGAAAGCAAACAGCCAATCGATCTTACGGCGTGCCCGGTACTGCCCCAGGCCGATGAAGGCGGCCGCCAGCAGCGCATAGGTCGGGTAATCCCAGGTGTTGGCGCCCCACAGATAGCCTATGGTCAACGCCAGGAGCGCCAGGGCCGGCCAGGGCCAGGCGCGCATCGTGCGCCAGAGCGACTCCCGCGTATCCTCCTGTTTCCTCTGAAACAGGCTCAGCGAGATTCCGAGCGCCATCAAGGTATACGGCAGCGCCAGCAGATGGGCGTGCAGGTCGCCGTAGAGGAAGGTAAAGTAAGGGAACTCGTTGATTTCGCCGTTCCCCATCACCCGCGAGGCGTTCCAATACCACCATTCCGTGCGAAAAGGCATCTGCTGCTGCTTGATGACATTGTTGTACAAGCCGACAGCGAGCTGCGCCAGCTTGTTCAGGAAAGGCACGCCGGAAGCAGTGGTAACGCCACTGCCCAGCGCCAGCCAGCCCTGTACGAGCAGTTTGACCTCACCTAGGTTGCCGGCCAGCAGCACCAGAAACACCGCCATCAGGCCGTAGCGCACCGCTTTGCCGAACCAGCGGCGCGGTTCATCTGCGCCGGCCAGATTGGCGACAAGCCCATAGACGGCGACGCCCGTAAAGGCGAACCAGGTCGGCAGCGCCAGGTTAAAAGCTACCGCCGGCGCGATGCCGGTCAGTTTGATCAATGTGGCGACAAGCACCCATCCCAGGTAGTAATAGTTGATATACCCGCCCGCAAACCACGGGTCATACGGCGGAAAATACTCGCTTTTGACGATGGCATTGAGATAAGCCAACTCCATCGGCTTCTCACCGCCCATAGCCGAGTGCCACAAGTCCGGGTTGGCGCAGCGGATGAGCCAAAAGGCTATTAAAAGCGCCAAAAACACCAGCTCAGCTAGCACAAGGTGGCGCCAACGGGCTCGGATAAACGCGATGATATCATTCAGCCTGTGCCAGCAGATGGCCAGTGCGCCCAACAGCCAGGCAGCCAACAGCGCGGCAATCAGCCCACGGCTGAATGCCGCCACGTGCAAACTGGGGAGCAGCCAGGCGCTAAAGCCCAGCAGCAACACGCCCAGCAGCTTGCTCAACGTGTAGCCGCGGTCGCGCAGATTGGGCAGCGCCACAAACAGATAAGGGAAGGCGATAAAGCCCAACAGATATACTAAAATAACCCAAACCAGCGTAGGTGCTTTGGCGAGCACATTATTTGCTGGGTAGATCGAGCTCCAGGTGCCGCTATTTTGCTGCGACGACCAATCCGCAGAATCGAGCATCAGGGCATTCGGTGCTTTGCCGACATCCTTGGGCATCATACGAATAACGTGTTCCAGGTCGTAACCGCCGAAAAGCTCGTGCAGCTTTTCAACGGAAAAGCTGGCATTCTTGCGAAAGATCAGCACCTTGGGATGGTCGTAAACCGTAAAGGTCTCATCGGCGTAGTCGTCCACAATCTCGATGCCAAACAGCGTCGGCCGTGAGGTAAAGGTTTGCACCAAGTCAAAGCCCAGTTCTCCCGAGAAGAGCGCTTCATAATAGCGGGTGGTCATCGGGTAACGCAGGGGCAGCCTGGGGATCGACTCGTACAGGCGGTTCGAGCTGAGCACGATATATTGCGTATCCTCCAGCCAGGAATAGAGCTCCTCGCGTTTTTCAGGCAAGTCCTCCCCATACGGGGTGGTCTTGATTTGGTTAAAGGACACCCCAGCGGAATTGCCGTCGATGTTCAAAGGCAGCGCGTCGTCCCACTCCTCCCAGGTAAGCGAGGAGCCGGCCGGCATGTTGGCATACATCCAGCGCGAAGCGGTGATGCGCGTCACCGGACGGGTATAAATGCTGCAGAAGGCCAGCGCCCACAGGAGCGTACCTACCGAGACAAGCACGCCCACAAGCGCGGCGCCGGTAGGCAGCCAGCGCTGCCAATTTACGGCCGGTTTGGTGAGCTGGCGCTGTCGGGCGCTGTCATAAAGCCAAATCAGGCCGAAGGCGGCGATCAGCGCCATCGTTGGGTAAATCGGCAGCAGGTAACGTACCGTCTTAACGAACTGGACGCTGGTATAAAAGAAAAGAAACGTCATCCAGGTCCAGGGCAGCAGGTGCTCCCAGCGGCGCTTGCGCAGCATCTGCCAGGCCATTAGGCCCCAACCGAACCAGGTCGCCAGACCGAGAGGCAGCCCCTGACCCCAGAGCACCAGGTTCTTGAAGGCATACCAGATCGGCTCGCGTGAGGTCCACTGATGGCTGGGGGGATAATCTATCTGGCCTGAGACCAGCTTCGAAATCATCGCCATATCGCCCAGCCATTGGGTGTTCAGGCTGAGCCCCAGGAAACCGGGGCCATTGAAGGCCTGCGGCTGCACGATGCGGAAGGTCAAGAAAGCCACAAGTACCACGGCCAGCAGCTCCAGGAGGGCATGCCAAACCGGGTGCGTTCGACGGCTGCCCCCTCCGACGGGCGCGCCCTGGCTATCCTCGATGCGGATGACCAAGCGCCAGCGCGGCTGCCGGCGCGGTTTGGAATCGGCAGCCGGCTCACCGCTGGAGCGCGAGCGCAGCGCCAGCCTCTGACTAAAGGCGAGGGCAATCACCCCGATAAAAGCAAGCGAATTAATCTTGCACGATGCCGCCATCCCGTAGGCGATACCCAGGCCGAAGATGCTGCCCCAACGGCCGCCTTGAGCCACACGCACGGCCATATATAACGCCAGGGTGACGTAAAAGGTAGTGAAGCTATCCACCGTAAAAAAATGGCTGTTCTGGATGCTGAGCACACTGACGCTCAACAGGAAGGCGCCCAACAGGCCGGCGCGGGCATCATAGAGGCGGCGGCCGATCAGGAATATCAGCATAATGCAGCCCAGGTCCATCAACGCGGATAGTGCGCGGCCGGCCAGATGCACGCCGCTGTAGCCGGTAAAGCCGGTGAGCTGCCCGGCGGCTTTGGCCATCACCAGCGGGAAAAGCCCGTACACGTAACTGCCGTTATTGGTGTTATACGGGTTTAGGGGATTGTTGGGCGTATCCCAATACTGGGCGAGCGAGCTCGGCCAATTCAGGCTGTTCTCGACCATGGTCAGAAAACGTTCGTCGGGATGCAGGTGAGTGCCCTCATCCCAGTTGATGCCGCCGAAGCGCAGCACGGCGCCAAAGAGGAGGATGACTGCCAGTATAGCCCACTGTGCGCGCGGCTGCTGGTTCAACTGTGCTAGTTGCGCCCAGATGCCTGCAAGCCAGGCGCGCAGCCTGGCCCATGTGAACTCGGAGGATGACGACGGCGATGCTGCGTTCGATTCGGACATCTGGCTCAACGCTCCCCATAGAATGCGATAAAGGCTTCACGTCCATCATAATAGAAATGAGTTACAGCAACACTGTGCGGGAAGGCAGCGCGCAATGCTTCCAGGCTTGTCTGGTCAGCCGGATGCAGGATCACGAGCACCTTGGCCGATGTACCGGCCAGAGGCGGCTTTGTCAAGTCAAGCTCCCAGAACTCGTTATCCCACCCCTGCAGCTTGCGCAACTGGGCGCGCACAGCGTTGCCATCATACCAGTTTCCTTGCGTTTTGATAAATACCTCGCCGTTTCCGGCAAAATCGTCCATCACGCGCGCCATTTCGAGCGAAATCGAGTAATTCTGGTCGGGCAGGTTCAGACGGTATGCGTTGAAGTAGGTCGGGTATGCTACTGCAACTTCATAGCCAAGTAACAGGGCGACAAGCGCCCAGGCAAACCAACGCTGAACGTCCGTTTTGCGCTGGGAGGCTGCAGGGGCGGCCATCATGGGCGCCGGGCTGCGCGGGGCGAACACGGAAAATACGGTGGGAGTACCCGTCTGATAAACCTGCGCGCCGGCGGATGCCGTCCGGAATTGGGGCGTGAGAGCGCGCCTGATGAGATCCAGCACCAGAGCCGAGGTTATAATCGCTGGAGGCAGTGCGCCAATCGCCCGTCCTGCGCCGGGCACCTCGTTAGGAAATGCGATGGAAAGCGCGGTGGGCATCAGCATAACGAGCAGCGTGGCTAGAAGCGTCAGGTTATGGCCGCGTTTGGGATGAAGCAGCAGATGCAGCACACCTAACGGTAACAGCGCAGCGGCCATAAAACTGAGCTGGCGGAAGCCCGCGATATTGTTATAGGAGACTCTGTCGCCGGCCACGTTGAACATCAACACCGCATTGACGACATTCTGCAAAAACACCAGCAGTGGATTGGCGGGCAGCGCTACCTCGCTGCTGGTGATGCGCGTGGTCACGCGCAAGAGATACTGCCCGGGATAATCCAACATAAAGCGCCCCAACGGCAAAAAGACGACCAGCGCAATGATAAGCAGGTAGCCAAGTCCCAGCCGCATCTTCCAGAGGCGCCGTCCGCGCCCCAGGATAACTTCAAGCAGCAGCCACAGGCACAGCAAAGGCGGCACAGCGATAAATGCGTTGTAGCTGTGCATGCCCAATCCCAGGCAAAGCCCGGCCAATGCCAGGTGCCAATTACTCGAGCGGTGCAGCCCGCGTATAAAAAAGTACAAAGTAAGGGTCAGAAGGAGCGGCACCAGCGCCATGCGCAGTCCCAGGCGGCTGGTGATAATCGCCCAGTGGCTGGCCGCGTACAGCCAGGCAGCAATCAGCCCGAGTTCGCGCTCATACAATTCCCTACCGAGCAGGTAGATGGCCGGGATGGTCGCGATGCCGATCAAGGCCGTAGTCAATTTGATGGTCCAGTGGCTCAAGCCGAACAAGGCGGAGGGCAGCGCGGCCAGGTAGAACAGGAGGCCCTCGCGCCCGGGCCAGGAGGTGAAAAAGATCGGGGTTTCGCCGTTCAGGATGCTCCTAATATTAAAATAGTTGAGAGGCAGGTCGCAGCCCATCTCGGCCGGTATTTCCTTGAGGTGCCACAACCGCAAAAAGGCGCCGACTGCTACCGCCCCGAGCAGCGCTAGTTGAATCCAATCCAGGTGTAGCCCTGTGCCTGAACGCTTGCGCGGCTGCACTGGCGGTTGGTAGGCGGATACCAAAAGGCACGCGACTGCGACAGCCCAGGCCAGCGCGCCGTCCCAGGTGAAGCGGTTATCTGCCAGCCGATACCAAGCATACAGACCGGCCGGAACGGCAAAAGCGGCCAGCACTCGGCGCCATCCGGGCACGGGTCGCAGCACGTAGGGCTGAATATCGGTGGATTCAATGCCATCGCGCCAGCTAACCGCCGCCAGCAGGCCGGCCGCTAACAGGAATAGCCCCAGAGCAGCAGCGCCGTAACGCAGCGCTGAGCGGTCGAGCGCGGCTTGGGCGAGAAACGCCGCACTGAGCGCTAGCAGGACTGCGTATGGTCGCAGCCTGGCTGGCGATAGAGCACGATGTGTTTTTGTTGTGCTCAAGGCACATCAACCTCATAGGCGTAGAATAGCGGCACTCCGCGGTCGTTTTTGTATTGGCGGACAGTGCCGTTTGGATACTGACGCATCACCTTTTCGATCTCTGGCAGGCGCTCCGGCAGGAATATAAATACCGGCGCGCCCGAGCCGGTAACCCAGGTCAAATCGGCGTTTTGATCCTCAGGAGCGTCAACGCCTGACACATTTTGAGCAAGGTACGGGATTGTAGCAAAGTTGTAATACATGCGCGGCGAGCCGAAGAAATAGGCGCTGTAGCCCGCTCCAAACGCGCGCAGATAGCGCCCAATGTTGTCGGCCACCTCGGTATTGGCGCCACCATAGGTGTGTGAGGGCGTATATTTGACATAATAAAAGCGTATGCTGGAATAGAACATCACCAGCGCCAGGCAGATGGCGGCCAGCGTGCTCATCCAGCGCGGTTGCTGAATCAGGCACGCCAGGTAATCCAGCAGCGTGACCAGGCCGATGGAAGATAGCCAGATGACCGGAGGAATCAGCAGCACCAGCCGCGCGCTGGAGGGCGGATTTTCCAGCAGCATGCCGCCCATTACCACGATCAACATATACCAGGCCAGCAGGAGCAGGTTCATCTGACGACGCGGCCGGAAAACGCCGACGAACACACCCAGGGCAAACACAATCGCAGGGCCAAACTGCAGCAAGGGGATGCCGGGCATATAGTGATAGGTGGGATCGGGGTACAGGTTGAACGCCAGGAAGGCTTTGCGGAATTGCTGTATCAGGAGCTGCGCCTCGGTCTTGCCGGTGATAACCGCCTCATTCGCCAGCCAGCCGCTGGGCACGATGCCGACGGCGCTCCAGCGCGCCATAAGGTCGCTCCAATGCCTCAGATAGTAAACCAGCAGCGGGAGGGCAGCCAAAACTGCAAGCAGGGCGCACACCAAAATGTGTCTGCGGTAACGACGCCATAAAGATGCACCTTGTGCCCAGCGCAGCAGCAGGAACATCAGCAGGATAAATGGGATGAGGCGCGCTCCCATATAAAAGTATACACACAAGCCCAGCAGCAATCCCGAGACCGCCCATGGCCACCAACGGCCTTCATCCAGGCCGCGCTGCGCATACCATACCACGCCCAAGGCAAAAAACGGGTCACATATGTTATACAAGCCGATGCGGCCGTAATGGACGGCAAAGTGCCAGCCGGCATAGATCAGCGCTGCGATAATGGCCACGCGCCGCCCGTACCAGCGCCGGCTGAGCTTGTAGAGCCACAGGACGGAAAGCGCAGCGCACAGGGCGGAAGACCAGCGCAGCGCGGCTGTACTGATCCCACCAAGGCCCAATGCTACGGACTGCATAAAGAAATACAAGGTTGGATGCGAGAGCCAGCCGGTAGTATACGGGTTGCTCAGGCTGCCTCGCAGCACCTTGACGGCCTCGATGCCCATCGAAGCCTCGTCGCCCGAGAGCACATAAGGGATATGGTCGAGGTCGATAACCCGCAGCAGAAAAGTGACTGCGACC
>JAJFUJ010000124.1 GCA_021372475.1 Chloroflexota bacterium
TTGCCTCGATCTGGCCTGTCGCATTGAGCATTTCATCGAGCGTTCCCTCAGGCAGCTTGTCAGCCACCGGCCCAACCAACGGCTCATCCAACAAAGCAAAGACGCTCTGGCTAGAGTTCGGTGTGGCCATCCCAGGGAGGGCATTCAGGCGCCCGAGAGCGCGCAGTGCCTTGACGATGCCTTCACCGGAATCGCCGAAAAAGAGCCTGCCAAAGCTGGCATCGAAGACTGCGTCATCCGTCTGGCCGCCGCTCCAGGCTTGTTCGGCGCCGTAGATATAGCCGTACCAGCACTGGCCGATGGGTTGATAATGCCCGCCATCTCCCCAATCGGTATTAAGCAAACCGGTAGCACCGTTCGCCGCGCCAACACGCGCCAACGTGCGGATGTTGACGTTAGCATTCTCGATACGCGGGTAAAGCGTATTCCATGATGAAGTGCCGGGGCAAACCCAGAAGGTGCGGCCGCTCGAGCCAAACAACTTGGTAGAGGGGTAATCATCCGCGGCCTCGTAATGCCAATCTAGCAAAGTCACGTCCTCAGGCAACCCAGCAACCAGCTCTGGGTGATGCAGCAGAATATCGCCCCACAATTGGATTTTGACACCATATTTAGCTGCAATTTCGCGTAAACGTAGGATGTGCTCCAGATATACGCGCCCGAGCCCTTTCTCCTGCACAAGCGAATTCGAGCGACCTTTGCCAAGGTCAAAAGTTTCATCGCAGCCGATGTTGAGCACCTTGCTGGAGAACGCCGGCAGTAAATCCCCGTACAGCTCATCTACGAACGTGTAAGTGCGCTCATCTATCGGGCAAAGCGACCAATGTGCGGCAGATTCCGCTAATGGCATGTATTCTGGCAGGTTCAAGATATGCTCGCAATGTCCGAAAGATTGCAGATTGGGCATGAGCTGCACGTACCGCGGGCGGGCATATGCATCCAGCTCGAGGATATCCTCGCCGCTCAAGGAGCCGCAATCCTGGCCGATGCGCAGGTGATGCGGGAAGACAAAGGTGTGCTCAGTGTAAAACTGGAGCACATTCATCTTGTACAGGCTGAGCTGGTCTATCAGCAGCTTAACCGTTTCCAGGGTCGGCACCTTGCCGCGCGAGACGTCCAGCATCAAGCCGCGATTAGAGAGCGCCGGCCAATCGGCGATGCTTTGGGCCTGCCAGCGTGTCTTCTGGATGCGGGCAACCTGCCGCAGCGTTTGCACCGCGTAATATAACCCCTGTGGGCTGTTGCCGTAGGCAATGACGGCACCTGCCTGGATTTCGACCAGGTATGCTTGGTCGCCGTGCTTGGCAATCTCAACGCTGCCAATATCTTTCCTCAGGTAACTGCTCAGGGCTTGTGGGGTCGAGCTCAACACGATGGCGCTGGTATCGGCGGGGAGTTGGGCAACTTTGAGCAGCGGCAGCAGCAAGCCAGTAGCCGCCAGAATCTCCTCCTGTAGTTGTTTGGCTGCAAACAATTCCACCTCGCCGCTATCCGGCAGCAAGGCAATAGCCGTTGCCGTTGTTAGGGTGAATATGCCCTTATTGCGGGTAACCCGCTTGGGCTGTGGAACAAACAAGTTTGTGTCGTCTGACATACTGGATAACCTCCCTTATTTCAGCAGATATGGGATAACCTGAGGGCCTTCGGGCAGAGCGCAAATGCGGGCATCTGGCCCGTAACGCCGCACTAAATCAGCAAGCGTGTTTTCAATCTGGTGGCAAGGGGTAAACAGCATCTTGACTACATCATCATCGTTCAACTGGCTGTAGACATAAACCTGTGCCTTGGACATAACGGCGGCCTGCAGTTGCACCTGCCACTGGTCGTATTCCTGAAAACCAGGTTGTGAGAGCATTCTTGCGATGCCTTCAAGGGAGCCGGCCTGCTGCACTAGCTTGCGATACTGCCCGTTCTCGGGTACACCGTCGCGGCATTCGGCAGCGATGATAATGGCTCCCCCAGGCTTGACGATTTGCGCCGCGCAGGACATGCCCTTGACTGCCTGGTACAAGTTAATATCGGAGGGATAACCATCGTTGGTAGTGATGACGATATCGAAGGGCTGGCTAAAGCCGGCCATAGCGGCCTCGCGCACATAGGCGGTGCCTTGCGTATGCGCCTGGAACAGTTCGCCCGCGAATACTGCGCATATCTCACGCTCGCGGTTGGTCGTAACATTGAGCAAAAAATCAGGTTTGCTGCGTATGGCTAACTCGCGCATCTCTTCCCATATCGGGTTCCCGTAGGTAACTCCCCAGGTCGCGTGCGGGTCGTTGAGCATCGCATAGCTGTGATTGGCCATGATGGTATCGAATCCGGCCACGCCGGGCAATATGGCTTTTGGCCCACCGCTGTATCCCGCAAAAATGTGCGGCTGGATAAAACCTGTAGCGATTTTGAAATCGGCCTGATGGTAAATGCGATTCACAAACTGGGGATGCCCCTGGCTGGACATGCCTAGTTCTACGAGATTGCCGTGATCCCATGCATCGTGCTGGAGGATGGTATAATCCCGTACGATATCCGCTCCGAGCATCCGTTCCAGCTCTGCTTTCGAGTTGGCGCGGTGCGTACCGACCGCATCGATTAGGGTGATGTGCGTGCGGTCGATATGGCTTAACTCGGCGAGTAAGGTCGGCAGGACACGGTCATTGGGCATCGGGCGGGTAATGTCACTGAACAGGATTACCACCTGGTCGTGAGGGCTCACTTGCTCGCGCAGCGGCATACACCCCACCGGATTCCGTAGCGCATTGCGAATTGCATCACTTTCGTTCGGAAGGCCAGCAACCGGCTTGGGACGCAGTACGACTGTGTTATCAGGGACCTGTACCGGTATCCGTCCCTTACCATACGCTAGTTCTACCAACATCAGGATGGCTCCCTTATTATGAAGCTAGAGATGGATACACAGTATATACACTAGAAACATTTTCAGCATATCACGGTTCTATTGCCTAGAAGACATCTACTTCGCTGCAGTTTGAGCCGCACAAAGTATCGCAGTATAAACATATTATAAGCTGTGTTCGTTTAGTATAAATTAGAGATGATGGGAGGAACGATTCGTGTCAGACCAAGTCAAGCTGGCGTTGGTTGGGTGCGGGGGCATTTCTGGCGCACATGTGAATGGCTACAAGGATCTGTTTAGCCGCGGCTGCCGCGATTTTGTGTACACGGCCTGTTGTGATGTCTCTGAGGAGAGTGCCAAGCGCCGGGCCGACGAACTCGCTGAAATCCAGGGGAGCACTCCGGCGGTGTTTACCAGAGTAGATGACCTGCTCAATTCAGGTTTGGCTGAGGCTGGTGACCTGTGCCTGCCTCATTTCCTGCACCACAGCATGGCCATCAGTCTGCTGGAGGGCGGGATGCATGTGATGGTCGAAAAACCGCTTGGGATAACTATCCGTGCCAGCAAAAAAATGATTGAGACGGCTGGTAAGAACAAACGTATCCTGGCAACTGCCGAGAATATCCGTCGCTATGCCTGGGCGCGTTCCGGTAAATGGGCGGCAACGCAGCAGAAGCTGGCTGGCGATGTAGTTGCTGTCGATATCGCCAATATGGCCTACGGGCCCTTCGATGCCAATAATCCCGCCATGAAGTGGCGCATGGTAAAACTGCTGGTGGGCGGTGGGATGATCATGGATTCCGGCGCGCACTTCACCGATATGATGCTCTGCCTTTTCGGTGAACCCGATGAGATTTATTGTAACATGTCTACTATGGACACACGCATGATCCAGGGGCTGCCGGTGCTTGGCGCGGCGCAGGCGGATGTCGAGGATACTTGGCACGCGGTAATCAAGTTCGTTCAGGGTCCGCTCGTGACCTGGTCGTATTCCAGAGCGCTTCCTGGGCCAATCTTGCGGCATGGGCGCTATTACGGCACCAAAGGGTTGATTGAGGACAATGGCTTCCCCTTCCACTGCTTCCAGAGCGGCTGCACGGTGCATCTGGGCGATAACACCTATATCACGCGCGAGGAGGTGCTGAACGCCTACATGAACAGCCTGTCAGAAGCGGAGCGAAAGCGCCTCTTCCCGTACGGCTGTGAGGATGGCTTCGGTATTCAATTGTGGGATTTCGCCGATGCGATCAGGAACAGCCGCAAGCCGGAGCTGGACGGCACTGCAGGGCTAAAAGCCAAAGCGCTATGCGAAGCGTGCTACGAATCGGCATATGCCGGTGAACCCGTCAAGTATGCGGATGTGCTCAGCGGTAAAATCCATGCTTATCAGCAGCCGATCGACGAATACTGGAAATTGTAACCTGCCGACAAATAAACAAAGGACGGTCAATCAAGGCCGTCCTTTGTTATCGCTACTAGTCAGTTGGCTCTTCGCTATCGAAGCAGGCCATGGTAGAAAAGAAATCCCATTACTTGCCTTTGAGCTTTACCGGGATATAGAGATACAAAATGCTTTTGGCAGGATCACTTACGGTCGTAAACTCTAATCCGTAATACTCATACTCGGGGCCGTCGGTACGTTCATAAGGTGAAGCCGGCAGCCAGGTGTTGTAGAGATAATCAAAAGTCTTCCCGATATCGGCAAGGATACAAGGATAGGCGGCATATGTTTGCGCTGGTATTTGCCAGATGTCCATCCCCGGCAACAAGTCGTCGAGCGAGTCGACCTGAGCTCCGGCGAGGTAATCAAACTCACCGGTCTGAGGGTCGTAGTTGCCCATCACGCCATACGAAGCACCCATCTCGGTTCGGTGTTTTATGTCGTTCATACGCGGCAGAAAGATGTTATCCCAAATCTGCGGGATTTCATTGTGCTCGTTGCGGCCGTGGTACATCCAGCCGGCCACGGTAAACGCCTCACGCGAGGTAATCTTTGGTTCCATTGCTTTCCTCCATATTATCGACTAGGCCACACAGCTAATGCGTGCTCAATGTGTTCTATCGCATGGGTTTCCTTATCGCGCGCTTCCAATATAACAGGTATTACCTGCCGGCGCACGGCCGGGTCAGCCATATAGCGGAAGGCTTCCGGATTGCCGTTGCCGCCTTCCAGATCCCACAGGCGCCACATTAAATCGTGGATGCCTGCCAGGTAGGCGGATGCGTGATAGATATCCTCAATGGCAGAGCGGTGAATATCCACATCGACGCGTTCGCACATGCTTGCCAGGAACTGACTGCCGTACCAACGGGCCTCGGCAACCAGCCCGATTGCCATCTCGTGTGTCCAGTGATGTTCTCGTAGCAGCATATCATTATTAGCTGGAAACGCAGTATCATCGGCCATATGATCAGCCCAGGCCTGGTAAGCGGCCAAGCCGCTATGGTATAGCACGCCGTTGCGCTGAACCTGCGGCTTGCGCGCGATTTGGACGGCCCATTGAAGTGCCTCACGATATGTTACGCCCAAAGATGGGCGTTTCATCGGTTCGCCAATAATAACCAGCCCGGCGCACTCCTTAAACCAGCCGCGCCGGCGGTAATAGCCGGTAGAGTCAATCGTGATAGCGCTGCTAAAGGCAGGATCATCCTGAAAAAAGCTCCAGCCTAGCAAAATATCCCCGCTTTCAGCATACCCCGTGATGATGCCGGCCTCCGGCGGTCCTACGATGCCAAACGAAATCACCGGATGCCCCGCCTGGAGGGAGTTCATAATATGTCGGATGACGGATGCCTCATCCGGCATATGCGATGGATCCAGGTACTCGTAAGCGTATCCCAACGCATTAAATGTACGGCGAATCGGCTCCCCGGGATTATCTGACATCAACCTGAACTCGGCGTTATCATTCGAGTAGCCAGGCTTCCAGGTCAGCCAGAATGCGGTGCCGCTAATACCGATGACAAAGGAGTACGCACAGGTGGTGATGCGTTCTGTCCCCGCTGACGGCATATGTTTGCAGCCTAGTTCCGTCATGCCGAGGTATTCCATACAAGCTCTGACGGCCGAGGAAAAACACAGGTCTTCCGGGCAGCGTTTGCCCCCCTGGTAGAAATGGATGCGCGGCACACCTTCCAGCACGAATCGTTCGGGATAGCCATCGGTTGGTTTATTCATATTCATTGAATTGGCTCCAAGGATTTACTCACAAAGGTCTTCAGAAAACGGGGGCATACCATCACAATAGAACAAAGGTTCTGGCTTGTCAAGGGTTTTAAGAGGCTTTGCTATAGATAATCTACTAGGTGGTGCTGATAGGCAGCTTGCTGCCCAGCACTGGCGTAGGGTGGCTTACCAACACCTGCCACCAGGCCACCGGGGTGGCTGCGAGTTCGCGCAAGGTGTAGTTGCGGATGTAGCGATAGGCGTGCCGGTCGGCTGCAACGCCGACCACGCGGATGCCCATGTTTTCTGCGGTAAAAAGCGCTCGCGGCAGATGATAAGCCTGAGTCACTAAAATCGCATCTTGAACTTCAAAGATATAGTTGGCGCGATAACAACTGTCATAAGTACGCCGGCCCGCATAGTCGAGCACGATGTCCTCATCGGGGATTCCGCGGGCAAGCGCATACTCGCGCATGCGCTGCGGTTCGTTATAGTCGAGCGTTCGATTGTCGCCGGTGAATAGCAGCTTGCTGACCTTACCGAGGCGATAGAGGTCAATTGCAGTATCGACCCGGTCAGCCAGGATATCGCTCAAGCCGCCGTCCGGCCAGATGCCGGCTCCAAAGACGATGGCAACCGGCTTAATAGGTGCATCCTCCAGCGGGACGATGAGCCGAGAATAGTGGTAGTAATAACCAGCATAGCAACCGATAAGCACTAGTAGAATGATAGGAATAATAAGTGCATATCCCCACTTGCTAAAGCGCGGTCGCTGGCCAGTCATGGTATATTCCTATCTTACTTGATATCTTTCATTATATTAAGCCGGGTGCATATACAAAACCCGGGCGTTGCTATCAGCACGGCTCGGTGTTATGCTGTATATTCGCATATGGAGGTACAAATGGCACAAATCGGAACACAAGGCAGGTATTTTGAGGAATTTCAGGTAGGCGATGAGATCAAGAGCCTGGCGCGGACGATAACAGAGGCCGATATCAGCGCATTCGCTGCTTTATCCGGCGACTATAATCCGCTGCACACGGATGCAGAGTTTGCCAAGGACACCCCCTTTGGGCAGCGCATCGCCCACGGCCTGCTCGGCTTGTCGCTTGCCTCCGGCCTGGCGGCGCGCACCGGCTTTATCGACGGCACCGCCAAAGCCTTCACCAGCCTGAGTTGGCGCTTCAAGGCGCCGATATTCATCGGCGATACCATCCACCTCAAGGCAGTGGTCAGTCGCACCAGGTCGATGTCGAGCCTGGGCGGGGGCATTGTCTATCTCGATGTGAGTGTGCTCAACCAACGTGAAGAAACTGTGCAGCAGGGCGAGTGGTCCTTGATTATTAGCAGCCGCCCGGCATAGCCAGTGATAAATCTCTAGCCTGTTTTACCGGTCTTATCAGCACGTTGATCGATGATGCGGATTGAGCGGATTGTCAGCAGGCGCAGGCGGCTGCGAACCCTGGCTGTGCCGTAAATAAGCCAGCGCCATATATCGCGATAGCTTGGCTGCGCCCCAGCGGGAGCAACGCTCCAGCGGACGACTGCAGCGGCCCAGGTTAATCCGGCGCCAAAACCGACAAGCAGTAGGTTATCGCCGGGTTGAATGCGCTTGGCCGCCAATGCCTCGCATAAGGCGATTGGGATAGAGGCAGCCGATGTATTGCCATATTCCTGCAGGTTGATGACAAAGCGTTCCATAGGCAGATTCATCCGTTTGGCAGCGCTCTCGATGATGCGTGAATTGGCCTGGTGCGGAATAATCAGGTTGATTTCTGACATTTCCAGGCCGGCTTTTTTGACAGCATTTTCGGCGGATTCGACCAGAATACGTGTGGCGAAGCGATATACTTCCCCACCATTCATCTTGAGAAAGTGCATGCCATTTTGGTAAGTATCCGCATTCGGAGGCATAGCACTGCCTCCCGCAGGGATATAGAGCATCTCACTGCCCGAGCCATCAGCGCCAAGGACGGTCGAGAGCACTCCACCGCTGCCTTGCGCTGCGCGCAGGAGCACTGCGCCGGCTCCATCCCCAAAGAGTATGCACGTGGCGCGATCTCGCCAATCGACCGTGCGCGAGAGCGTATCAGCGCCGATTACTAATACCAGTTCGCACTCCCCCGATGCGATAGCCTGCTGTCCTACGGCCAGGGCGTACACGAATCCAGAGCAGCCGGCGCCGAGGTCAAAAGCACCCGCTCGAGTGGCTCCCAAGGCATTCTGCACCTGGCATGCGGTGGAGGCCAAAAGGTAATCAGGAGTCGCGGTGCCGACGATAATCAGGTCTATATGATGCGGGTCTTCATCCGCCGAACTCAGAGCTGCACGTGCGGCCGCGACAGCCATCTGGGAGGTCGTCTCCTGCGCACTGGCCAGGTGGCGGCTAGCGATGCCCGTACGCGAGCGTATCCATTCATCCGAGGTATCAAGAGTTTTAGCGATCTCGTCATTGCTCACCACGTGCGTGGGCGCATACATCCCCCAGCCGATAATTTCAGCCCGGCGGATATTGTTAGGTTTTTTATGCTTTGCGGAAGATGAGGCAGGCATTATGCCCCCCAAAACCAAACGAGTTCGAGAGCGCATATTCAACCTGCGCGTTGCGGGCAGTATGCGGCACATAATCCAGATCGCATTTGGGGTCGGCCTGCTCTAGGTTAATGGTAGGCGGAAGGATGCCCTCCTGAAGTACTTTGATGGTGATAATTGCCTCCAAAGCGCCAGCCGCTCCGAGCAAGTGGCCGGTCATAGATTTGGTTGAACTGACAGCCAGCTTGAACGCGTGCTCGCCGAATACCTGCTTAATCGCCAAGGTTTCGGTGATGTCGTTGAGGGGAGTGCTTGTACCGTGCGCATTGATATACCCAATCGCCTGCGGATCGATTGCGCCAGAATCCAGTGCTTGCCGCATACACGCGGCCGCCCCAGCTCCTTCGGGCTCAGGCGCAACGATGTGGTAAGCGTCATCGGTTGAAGCGTAGCCGACCAGCTCAGCATAGGGATGCGCCCCGCGTGCCAATGCGTGCTCACGTTCTTCCAGCATTAAAACCGCTGCCCCTTCGCCTATGACAAAGCCATCGCGGTCCTTATCGAATGGCCGTGAGGCGCGCTGCGGCTCATCATTGCGTTCAGACAGGGCGTGTATCACTGAAAAGCCGGCTACTGTCAGCGGCAGAACGCTGGCCTCGGCGCCGCCGCACAAAGCCGATTCGCAGACACCGCGGCGTATCATCTCATAGGCCTCGCCGATGGCATTGGCGCCGCTGGCGCAGGCAGAGATGACGGCCATATTCGGTCCGCGAAGCTTGAGTTCGAGAGCAACATTGCCGGCCGCGCTGTCGGGGAGAATCATCGGGGCAGTGAAGGGACTGACGCGGTTTGGTCCGCGCTCGCGCAGCACCAGTAACTGCTCACACTGCGTGCCTATCCCGCCGATTCCCGAGCCGATAATAACAGCCGTGCGGGCGCTCTCCTTGTCATCGATTACGAGGCCGGAATCCGTGAAAGCTTCTCGTGCTGCGACCACTGCGTACTGCGTAAAAGGGTCCATACGGCGGGATTCGCGTCCCGGGAAATACGTCATCGGGTCATAACCATGCAGCTCTGCGGCAATGCGGGTGGAATAGTCTGATGTCTCGAAGCGGGAAATTGGCCCGACTCCAGAGCGGCCGGCGCAGATACTCTCCCAGGTAGAGGCTGTATCTAGTCCAACAGGGGATATAACTCCCAACCCGGTAGCTACCACTCTACGTGCCATATCTTGCCTCCTGATATCGGATACTTCATAATTGTTTGTGTAACACATGATAGAGTGTATAGTTGCACGCCAGGTATTTTAACGGTAACGCAACCAAGGTCTCTATGTAGTGTTATCGCTTACAATGATACCCCGGAGGTGATTGATGATTCGCACGGCGTTGAACGCTCTATTAGGCATTGAGCATCCAATTCTGCAAGGGGGTATGGCTTGGGTAGCCACGTGGCAGTTAGTGGCGGCGGTTTCAGAAGCGGGAGGTTTGGGCATAATCGGCGCAGGAAGCGCACCTGCATCTTATGTGCGCGAGCAGATACGCCAGGTTCGACAGGCGACCGATAAACCTTTCGGTGTCAATGTCCCGTTATTTAACTCATTTGCTGATGAAGTCGTCAAGGTTTGTATAGAAGAGCGTATCCCTGTGATGACTACCGGCGCCGGCAACCCACTTCCTTATGTCGAGCCTTTGAAAAACGCTGGCATTGTGGTTATTCCGGTAGTCGCCTCGACTGCGCTCGCGCGCCGCCTCGAACGCGCGGGCGTCGACGCGCTGATAGCTGAAGGCGAGGAGTCGGGCGGGCATATCGGGACGGTGACAACGATAGCGCTGGTTCCCCAGGTAGTGGACATCGTCTCGATTCCGGTTATTGCTGCGGGCGGTATCGCCGACGGACGTGGGTTAGCGGCGGCACTGGCGCTTGGCGCAGTGGGCATCCAGATGGGCACGCGCTTTATCTGCACGACGGAGTGTATCGCGCACGAGGATTATAAACAAGCCATTCTAAGGGCAAATGAGCGCTCCACGATGGTTACCGGTAGCAGTATGGGGCACCCGGTACGCTGCCTGCGCAATCAGTGCACGCTGGGATTTGAGGAGCTAGAGCGACGCGGCGCATCGGAGGAGGAAGTAGTTGCCTTTGGAACCGGACGGCTGCGGGCAGCCGCCATCGACGGCGATGTGGTTAATGGTTCAATGATGGCAGGCCAGAGCGCCGGCCTTGTGCATGATATCGTTCCTGCGGCAGAGGTTGTCAAGCGCACTATTAAGGAAGCCTCCGACTTGATACGAAAATCATCTGAGCTGGTGGTTGCGGGAGATAGTCAATGAGCACAGCAATCCTATTCACAGGTCAAGGTTCCCAGTTCGTCGGCATGGGCAGTGAGCTTGCGGCGAGCAACGATAGCGCCCGTTCGGTGTACCTGGAGGCAGATCACATCCTGCCGGGTTTGAGTGAGCTCTGTTTCCAGGGGCCTGAGGAGCTGCTCAACGAGACCAGCCATACGCAGCCGGCCGTTTACGCTACCGAGATGGCGCTTTGGCAGGTTTTTCGCGAACGCTGGTCAGAAAAGCTCTCCGATATAGTTTGTATGGCCGGCCACAGCCTGGGCGAGTACAGTGCCCTTACAGCAGCGGGATCCCTGACGTTTACTGATGGATTAACGGTAGTCGTCGCCCGCGGGCAAGCGATGCGCGACGCCGGCGCCCATGCGCCGGGCGGGATGTTGGTCGTTCTAGGATTGGATGATGCTGCAGCCGAGGCGGTGACGGAGGATATCAGGGCGGGCGGAGCCAGGGTATGGGCAGCTAACTATAATTCGCCGGGCCAGGTAGTGCTCGCAGGCACCCGAGAAGCGCTTGAATTGGCCCAAAAAGCGGCGCTTGCGCGAGGCGCCAAGCGTTGCGTGCCACTAGCAGTGAGTGTTGCCTGCCATACTCCTTTGATGGAGGAGGCAGGAGAGAAACTAGCCATAACGCTCAACGCAATATCAGTCACAGCTCCCTGGGTACCGGTGGTTGCCAATGTAGATGCTGAACCGCTCTCAGCGCCAGCATTGATTCGCTCTGCGCTGCTGCGCCAGCTCACATCGCCGGTGCGCTGGTCCGACTCGGTAGTTACAATGAAACAGTTGGGTGTGACCAATCTGGTCGAGATTGGCCCCAAGCCCGTATTGACGGGGTTGGTGCAGCGCATTGACCGCAGTTTGCATATCCAGAGCGTATCGGATATGGCAACAGTAGGGGCGCTTACATGGGAGTAACACGAATGGGCGAACTCGATGGCCAGGTAGCAGTGGTAACGGGCAGTTCGCGCGGTATCGGGCGCGCTATCGCGCTCGAGTTGGGTGCAAGGGGCTGCCGGGTGGTGATCAACTACCATCACAACGAGGCCGCTGCGCAAGAAGTCGCTACGCTTGTGCGCGAAGCCGGCAGTGAGGCTGTAACCCAGGCCGCGGATATTTGCGTGAGCGAGCAAGCACAGCAGCTCATCGATAGCGCGGTAACCAACTTTGGCGGGCTGGATATCCTGGTGAATAATGCCGGCATTACCCGCGACGGCCTTTCCATGCGCATGTCTGAGGAGGATTGGGATGCGGTCCTTGACACGAATCTCAAGAGCGCTTTTCACTGCTGCAAGGCCGCGCAACGAATTATGCTGCGTAAACGCTATGGTAGGATCGTCAATATCGGCTCGGTCGCAGGTCTGGTGGGTAACGCAGGTCAGATAAACTACGCCTCAGCCAAAGCAGGGCTCGTAGGCTTAACCAAATCGCTGGCGCGCGAACTGGCGTCGCGCAGTATCACCGTTAACCTGGTGGCACCCGGTTATGTAAGTACGGAGATGACAGCGAAGCTGCCTCAGGAGTTGATGCAAAAGATTTTGGCGAATATTCCCTTGCAGCGCTTGGCACAGCCGGAGGAAATCGCCATGGCAGTGGCCTTTCTAGCCTCTCCTGGCGCTGGGTATATTACCGGCCAGGTGTTGACAGTAGATGGCGGTATCTCTATGTAGTTCCTGATTTGACATATGCTCCTGTGAGCGCACGTACCCTTCTTGCTACTCGCTGTCAGGCATGCTAATATGTCCAGACCCCTATGGAGACTGTAGGTTATGGATCTTTTAGCAGACCTGAATCCCCCTCAGATTGAGGCGACACAAGCCAGCGACGGCCCAGTGTTGGTGTTAGCTGGACCCGGATCCGGTAAAACACGCGTGCTCACGCACCGCATCGCCTATCTCGTGCGTGAGCGAAACGTGTTTCCTTACCATATTTTGGCAGTCACATTCACCAACAAGGCGGCTCGTGAGATGCTCAAGCGCCTTGAAACACTCTTGGGAGCAGAAGCCAGGCAACTGACCATTGGCACCTTCCACGCGGTATGCGCTCGTATCCTGCGTCGCGAAGCCAACCAACTCGGTCTAGACCGGAATTTCGTCATTTTTGATGAGGACGACCAGCAGAAGCTCATCAACCGCGCGCTCAAAGATCTGCAGATCGATCCTAAACAGTATAAACCCTCTTCAGTGCTCGGGGCCATTTCGAACGCCAAGAATGACCTGCTTACCCCGCACACATATGCGCCCCCAACTTACTGGCATGAGGCTGTGCGTAGGATTTATGAAAGATATGAAACGCTCAAGACGGCGAACAATGCGCTCGATTTTGATGACTTACTGATGCGTGTGGAGGAGCTGTTCCGCGAACATGCGGATGTCCTCGCACAGTATCAAAAACGCTATACCTATCTCCTGGTGGATGAGTTCCAGGATACAAACAAAGCCCAGTATGAAATTGTGAAGCGCCTGGCTGGTGAACGCCGGAACCTATTCGTAGTGGGTGATGAGGACCAAAGTATCTATAGCTGGCGGGGAGCGGATTACCGCAATGTGCTGCGTTTTCGTCAGGATTATGTCGATGCTCGCGTTATCCTGCTGGAACAAAATTACCGCTCTACGCGTCATATCCTCGCGGCGGCTCAGGCTGTTATTAACCACAACACGCAGCGCGTCGCCAAAAAGTTGTGGACTCAAAACAGCGAGGGCAGGGTCATCCAGCTCTTTGAGGCATATGACGAGAATGAAGAGGCGGAGTACGTCGTAAACGAGGTTCAGCGCCTAGCAGCACGACACGAGGGCAGCCTCTCCCAGTGCGCGGTGATGTTCCGCACAAATGCCCAATCCAGACCTATCGAAGATGCTTTTGTACGCCACGGGCTGCCGTATCGTCTTGTTGGCGGCACTCGTTTTTACCAGCGCCGTGAAATCAAAGACATAATAGCTTATTTGCGTTTGGTTCATAACCCGAATGATGAAATCAGTTTGGCGCGGATAATCAATGTGCCGCCGCGCCAGATTGGAGCGAAAACGCTGCAGGACTTGGCGCAATGGGCAGCGCATCGGGGGCTCGGACAGGGTGAAGCCCTGCTTGAACTCGGTTTGGCAGATAACCAACAGGCGCTGCTACAGAGTTCCCCTTTCAGCGGCCGGACTGCAGCCCACCTTGTGCGCTTCGCCGAATTATTTGCTGGTTTGGTGAGCCAAAAAAGCGGGCATAACCTGACTGAGCTCTTGCAAATTATCCTGCACGATACGGGCTATCTCGAAATGCTGAGCGACGGGACAGGGGAAGGCACTGAACGCATTGGCAACGTGGACGAATTATCTACAGTGGCGCTACGCTATAACCACCTTGAATTGGACGAAGCCTTGGCCACCTTTTTGGAGGAGGTTGCCCTGGTCTCGGATACTGATGATTTGGACCGAGTGGGTGAGGCCGTGACGCTACTATCCTTACATGCGGCCAAGGGGCTCGAATATGATACGGTATTTATGGTTGGCATGGAGGAAGGGCTTTGTCCCCACAGCCGTTCGCTCAATAACCCGGATGAGATGGAGGAAGAACGTCGTTTGTGTTATGTGGGGATGACGCGAGCGCGCAAGCGCCTGTATCTTATTCATGCCTTCAGAAGGACTATCTTTGGGGCGTCTGAAGTTCGCGACCCATCGCGCTTTCTCCTGGATATACCTGAAAACCTTACCGAGGGACACTCGGTGAGAACAGGGACCAATACGAATTTCCAGCTCCCGAACATAAGCTCGGTAGATCGCCGCGGGTTGTATGCCGCCAGACGGATAGAGGTGGAGCGCGCAAAAAAAGCTATTGACGATCGTGCTATGAAGAAATCCGCTGCGCCCGCAAGCCGCAGCACACTGCAGCCGCTGTCGGTAGATAACTCGACCTCATTGCCAAAACGCGAAGCAGTATTTCATGCGGGCGATAAAGTGGATCATGCAATCTTTGGGCAGGGGACCGTCATCTCTAGCCGCATCGTGGGAGATGATGAGGAAGTAAGTGTTGTTTTTGAGCAAAACGGCCTGAAGCGCCTGATGGCCAGCTTTGCCAAACTCGAGCGACGATAACGGCCAGCCATCAGGCTTATATGCTGTAGCAAATTGACTTATCGGTAGTCTAGTGCGTTCGGAACAGAAGATTGAGCGGTATGTTCAATAGTAACACGACTGCCCAACCAACGGCGATAGTTATAATCGTACGTTCAGTGGAAAGCTCGAATGCATCGCGAATCATAAAAAATGCCATTACCAATGCTAAAATCCATCCTGCGCCAGCGAAAAAACTTCCAAGACAGCCAAAGATGCCAGCAAGCGCTAAAATCATGGGAATATTAGCATAACCAATCAGGCGCGCCATTTGCCAGAATTCGGCGTCCACGCCGTAGAAATTGTTCAACACAAAGACGGCCGCGTAACTCCAAAGGAGCCAATTCAACAATATACCTGCAACGAAACGAGCAAACAATGTGCCCCAGAAGCTCCCGCTGTATAGTGCCGTTGCGAGGGCTGTAACTAAGGAGACCACTAAAATAATGACCGCAGCCTCACGATTGGCTTTCGGGTCGAAACGAATCTCTTTCACCACCGAGGCATCCCGCTTGACCAGACGGCTCAGCCTTGACATAATACTCGCCAACATCGTTTGGTTCCTCCTACCGTCATGTATCTCAGATGTAAACTATACGCTCTAATGTTGATAAAGTAGCATTGTTTGGATATGAAGAGCCTTGATGTTACAATCGCAAAAATGAGTGGAGTGTATCAAGTTTATCACAGAGAATGATTGTGACAATTTTTATCCTTCTGCCGATTTTACTGCCTTTAAGTTGTGCTCTTGTAGAGGTTGGCATGTCTCGGTGGTTGACCAGGAGCCTCTGGTCGCCAATAATCCGTTTAGTCGGATTGGTCATTACTGCAATTTCCTTCTTAGTGGTGCCAGCCGTAACTCCAGGGGCACTCTCGATTTCATCAAGTGTCCCCAGTTTGCTATCGATGCCTCCCATAGCCTTCCAGTATACCAGCACTGGTACCATTGTAGCCTTGATTTATGTTTTCTCAAGGATAGCTGCTGCCGTCGACTCGACCCTGGACTCTGCACATACAGGTGAGCATACCAAAAGCTGGCTAATTCTCACGCTGGTCAATGCAGCATGCCTGGCTGCTAACATATACACTACCAGCATAATATGGGCATGGGCAAGTATTGTTAGGCTGCTTGAGTCCCAGCATAAGCAAAGTACACCCGCTGTATCAGTATGGAATCTGCTAACGGCCCTAGTGCCGATTATCTTGTTGATGGTTGTGGTTGTCTATTATTTCCCACAATCAAGTTCAAACTCATTTATTGATACAAGTAATCCTCTTTTGGTAAAACTACTGATGAGCGCATCCCTAGTATGGATGTCTTTATATCCATTGCCCGAGCACTTTCAGCAGGACTGGTCCATGCAATCTGCCAACGTGTGTATTGGGGTTAGCCTGTTTCTGCGTGTAGCCAGCCTTAGTTCACTCACTTTACCTGGTGGGACGTGGTTGGTCCCGCTGCTGGCTGTAAGCTCCCTTATACCTTCGTTACTGGCTGTCCTGTCTCCGGATCGGGGCAACAAGTTGCGGTATGTATTCATTAGCCTTACTGCCGCCCTTGTCCTCGGTCCACTCGTAGAGCCCATAGTAGGTACTGGGTTAGCAATTCTTTATCTCGTAATCATCGTGCTGCTATCCACCATACTCCTGTCCAAGAGCGCTGATTTAACTGAACGACAGGCACACATTCATTACTGGTTATCTATGATCTCACTAGTTGTGATGATCGGGGTCCCATTTTCGCTCGGGATGTTAACGCGGTGGAACCTACAATCTCTGACTGGGTACAGCCAGCGAGGCACAACGCTTTTGTTGACTTTGAGTCATCTGCTTGTTACCTTGAGCCTTTGGCAGAGCATCAAATCGCTGCGACCTTATCACCCAGACACCGATGCCCAGTTGCCCGCTCAGATAAGAGTCATTAGTTGGGTCAAGTGCAGTGTATCCTGTCTTGTTGTACTATGGGTCTTAGTGCTGGGTATAGCTCCAAGCATCATAAATATACTGCTTCCGACACCGTTGACATTCCCCAGCGCTGCTTTTTTCCGTGAAGGGATAGCAGTATGGATTTACCCATTGGTGACAACCTTTGTTATCCCGTTAGCGGGATCATTTTTTATCCTATATCAGCATTCCAGTCCGAACTCACCCCCAGATACGCTGAAAACTGTATACTGGATTTTGAGACTGGACTGGATGTATTTAGGATTGAGCAAGCTGATGGGCAAGATTGCCAAAAGCGGCGAACGGCTTATCCAAGCGATAGAGACGCGCTATTTACTAGGTTGGGAACTAGTCTGGATTTTAGTCATAATACTCGCCAGTACTGGGAACCAGTAGTATGCTACAAGGTAAACTACTAGAACAAATAGGGCAGTCTACCTCTTATCAGATGGCAATATTGATAATTATTTGCGCTATTGCGCTGCAGTTAGTCAACAATCACCGGGCAGCACTATTATTATTGTTTTTGCAATATGTCTTGTTGGCAATTTATGTGGGCCCGCGTGTTTATGGCCCTTTAGCCCTCTTACAGGCTGGCATAGGTTTGGCAGTATGTTTGATTTTGTTGGTCTCGATCAACCACTTGCGCAAGAATGGTTTCGCTGCAAAGCAACCGGTTATGGCATCCAGATGGCTTTACCGTGTATCGGTGGTTATATTCAGCAGCTTAGCCGCTTATGGGCTGTGGCGCACGAATATCCTCCAGTTGAATTGGTTGGAGGGGATGGTTGGCTATTTCCTGGTGTCGGTTGGTTTGGTGATGGCGGCAATCAGCGACGATCCTCTGCGGCTTGGCTTTGGGATTCTGGTGAGCATAAACGGTTTTGAGACCGCCTCGGTGTTTATGAACCAGGGGCTGCTGGTGATGGGGATGTGGGGCGTAATTGCCATCCTGCTGGCCCTGACAATTGCCGCTGGAACCGAGATATGGCTGGAAGGACAGGAAAAGGCAGTGAACTCGTGACGATCTTGTGGCTGTTCTTGCTGCCGTTGTTTGGGGCGGTATTAGTGATTGGTGTGCGTCGGTGGCCTATCGTTGTCGTGTCAATCACTGCTGCCATCCTGCTGGCAATGGTTACCCTAGCCGCCGGCATCACACATACCGAGTATTCATTTTTGTTGGGCAGGTTAATTGAACTCTCACCCAGTTTGGGATCTATTCTTGCTTATTGCTATTTGCTTATGGCAATCCTGGCCTTAGCATCTTTTCGTTCTGTATATCCTACATTGAATTATGCTTTCATGTTGCTGTTTATTTCACTCGTTACGGCAACTCTTGCAACTGAGGATGGGACTCTTGGCGCTTTATTATTCAGCGCCTCAGCGATTGTGCTGGTACTGGGGATTGTATCCTCTTCCTCTGACAAATCATTGGCGAGTCTGCGTGTATTATCGGTCATCGTGTTGATTGGGCCTTTATTGTTGTTGGCGGTCTGGGCTCTAGAGCATAGAGCGCTTGACCCCAATAACATTTCTTTGATGCGGCTTGGCGCTGTAAGCCTGATATTGGTTATCATCCTGGGCTTGGGATTGCTGCCATTAGGTTTTTGGCTGCCGTCTATCTATAAAAAAGGCAATCCTATTGCGATAATCTCAAGCTTTATCCTACAGCTTGTCTTAGTCGTTCGGCTGAGGGATATCCTGTATTTGAATATGTGGCCGGATGGCCAGGCTGCTGTAGCTGGAGTGACTGTGATAATTGCCACAATCACGGTCGTAGGAGCTGGAATCCTCGTTGTTTTCCAGAGTGATGTCGGCGGCATCCTGGCATATACTGCTATCGCTGATATGGGCGTGCTCACAATCGGTTTATGCCTTGGTACGAGTGAATCTACCCAGGTTAGCCTGCTTCACTTTGCCTATCGCGGGTTAGCACTGGCCGGTGGGAGCATTGGCTTGGGGATTATCAAAACTTCCTCTGGTTCGGATGCATTATCTGCTATCAGGGGAGGATGGCATAATAATCGGCTGGCGGTGTTGGGCACCTTGATGTGCGGGCTTTCGTTAGTGGGAATGCCCCTCACTGCCGGATTCACTACCAAATTGAGCACATTGAGCGCTATGGGTACAAATCGAACAGCAAACATCATAGCGATTACGGCCGCTAGTCTGGGTCCAGCATTAGCGTGGGGACGATTTGCATTAGCTACTCAAGGGTCGCAGGAACGCGTAGCTGCACCCTCTCAAGTCATCGCATCGATTTTTTGCTGCATCTTTGGTGTGGTTCTAGTTGTCTGCGGCGTGTATCCACGTTTGCTTACACTTATTGTGCCCGATTTCATAGAAAAGCTAGCCAGCATTTCCCAATTGTTGCTGTGGTAACTGCTCACAGCTTATTAGCTGGATGCTGACCTAACTGGCAGCCAAAGGATAAAGGTTATAATGCTATCGTTGCTGATCGCCTCGACGCGCCCGCCATGCGCTAAAATAACCTCGCGTGCGATGGCTAATCCAAGTCCAGATCCTTCCGGTTGGCTGCGTGATTCGTCGCCCCGATAGAAGCGGTTAAAAAAGAGGGCCAGCTTTTCGGGGTTAACCGGCTCGAAACTGTTTGAGATGCTAAAGTATATCCACTCACCTTTATTGACCAGAGAGCCATACGCGACTCGGGTGCCAGCAATGCGCGTATCGGCAGTAGTGTTACTGCCAGTACATAATGAGATTGTAGTGCCAGGATGGGCATATTTAGATGCATTATCAATCAGGTTGCGGATAGCCTGCCGTAGCTTGAATGTATCACCATAAATCTTGGGTAGATCGCCATATACAGCGGTTATCTGGATCCCATTCTGAAGTATCCGCGCTCTGGCTTGATTTAGCTCGGTCGAGACAAGATCATTCCAATCCAAAGGCTCTGGTGATATGTTCAATGCGCCACTCTCTATTTTGGCAACATCTATGATTTCATTAACTAAGCGCTGCATGCGCAGAGTCTCAGCGTGGATGATGGTGGCTGCTTTTTTATAATCATCTTCTGAGTGTATCTCCCCATCCAGAATAGCCTGGGAAAAACCATCAATCGAGGTTAACGGAGTCCGCAAATCATGGGATACGTTGGTCAATAAATCACGTTGCGCACGATTGGTGCGGTCGACTGCCTCAGCCATGCGGTTGAAACTATCTGCTAATTGGGCAACCTCATCACGGCCTTTGATATCCAGGCGTTGCTGATAGTCACCGCGAGCCATTGCATCTGCCGCTTTAGTCATGCGCTGCAGAGGATTCGTGATGGATTGGGCCAGCCCGAATGCGCCTACTACCGCTGCAAGGAGAATTGCACAACCTAACAGGATAAAGGCGCCAATAAGGCTTTGCCAGGGAGGATCAACATCACTTGCTGGTATCGCAACTACCAGATAATGGGCGGAAGGTCCTTGAGTCATCGGCACATTGACTTCAATATACGCCAAGTAATATCGTTGGTTTCCTGGCGAAGTCCAATTAGTAATATAGATAGGTCCCTGAGTTCCCACTGCTCCGGATACGGGCCGTGTCATTGATATGGGAGGAATCTCAGAACCCAAGTCGTCCGCGCCTTGCCCAGCGGCCTCAACGACCCGCCCTTCACTAGTCACCAGCAGCAATGGCTCACGCATCCCTTCCCCGTCGCTGAGCAAAGCCATAGCCGCCTGGTGAGGCATGGGTGACGAGCGTATTCGCTGCGCCAATACTATCAGAGTATTTTGAGCGCGGGTGAATCCCACGTCGCGCTGGGCAGCAGATAAAATACTGCCAGCGACTAGCATGGCTATCAATACAATAATAGCCACCAGGATGACATAAGAAATCACCAGTTTTGTTCGGAGAGTAGTAAACATAGTACCGCCAGCCAAACTCATTATACAAGTAAATATGGCCTAGTGCTAGTGAAGGGTGAGTTTGTGATGGTGGGGAAGGTTTGACACTACTGCAATACCATCTATAATAACATCCATAATCGAACAGCCTTCGGGGCAGGGTGAGGTTAACAGCCAATTCCCTACCGGCGGTGATGCACTTGAGAGTGATCAGCCCGCGAGCCTAAATGGCAGATCCGGTGTGAACCCGGAGCCGACGGTCTAGTCCGGATGAAAGAAGGTGTTAAATAGTTGTCTTACCCCGTGGCTGTAAACAGTAAGCGGGGTTTTTGTTTGTCCAGAGCAGTTGGTAATAAAAGCAACGCACCCAAACGGCGCTCATATGCATGGATTACCTGGGAACTCGTGCTCTTTCCCACGATATTGGTGCTAGTAGTGGTTTTGTGGAACTGGGTAGTACACCTCGGTAATTATCAGCCATTTATCCTCCCCACTCCTCAAAGGGTATGGCAGCGTTTTCTTCAAGCCTGGGGTGAGGGTATTCTGCTGCCGCACATTCTGGTAACGCTCAAGGAAATCGCGGGCGGTTTGGCCCTCGGTTTGAGTGTGGCGCTGGTAATCGGTTATCTGTTAGCGAAAAACCGCCTGGCCGAACGACTGTTATCTCCCTATATTGTGGCATCTCAAGCCATTCCGATTGTCGCTTTAGCACCCTTACTTGTAATTTGGTTTGGAGCGGGTAGCCTTTCCAAGGTGCTGGTATGCGCTCTTACCTTGTTCTTCCCCGTGCTGATTAACACTATCGTAGGGATTCACGGGATTGAGCATGACCTGATAGACCTGATGCGGTCTTTGCAGGCGTCCCGTTGGACAACCTTCAAGCTTCTAGAGTTGCCGGCGGCCTTGCCCGTTGTATTTGGTGGGCTGAAGGTAGGTGTCACACTTTCGGTCATCGGTGCGGTAGTCGGTGAGTTTGTTGGATCGGATAGAGGCTTGGGATTCCTGGTCAACCTCGCGCGAGGCTTGTTCGATACACCGCTCATGTTCGTGGCTTTGTTTATCTTGATGATACTGGCATTGGTTCTATATGGCCTAGTCGCCTTGTTGGAGCGCTGGCTGCTACGCTGGCGTTATCCTAAAACCTAATTTGGAGGAATCTATGCGAAAATGGTTTGGCAGAGCCCTGTTAGCCGCATCTCTGCTTGTGCTTGTCGGGTGTAAACCAGCGGCAGTTACCCAGCAGCCCGCTCAAACGGTAACGATTGCGATGGGTTTCACGCCGAATGTGCAATTTACGCCTTTTTATGTGGCCATAGAGCGCGGTTATTTTGCCGATGAGGGAATCGAGGTAACCCTCGATTACGGTATGGAGACTGACCTCCTGCAGGAAGTCGGCAGCGGGAAGCTCCAATTTGCTGCTACCAGCGGAGACCAGGTGATCCTGGCACGTTCCAATGGCCTGCCGGTGCGCTACGTGGCGAATTGGTACCGTCGGTTCCCGGTCTGCGTCGTATCTCTGGCTGAAGAAGGCATTACCGATCCTTCAATGCTGGCAGGTAAGGTAGTTGGTATCCCTGTCCTGCAAGGAGCAAGCTACATAGGTTGGCAGGCGTTTATCAAGGAATCGGGCCTGGACCCTCAAGAAGTGACACTGCAGACAATCGGATATACCCAAATTGCCAGTCTCACTGAAAAACGTGTCGACGCTGCCGTTAGCTATGCGATGAACGAACCCGTGCAGCTCAAGACAGAGGGCAAAGCGATTAACGTGTTTTATCTTGATCGGTTTACCACACTCGTCTCCAACGGTCTCGTCACAAATGACAGCACTATCGAATCTGACCCCAAACTAGTCGCGGGAGTGGTGCGCGCCTTTCTCAGAGGGTTGCAGGATACACTTCAGGATCCTGATGCGGCATTTCAAATTACACGTAAAGCGATTCCTGAAATGAGTGACGAAGCAGCGCTGCTGCAGCGCGCCGTGCTGGACGAATGCTTGACTTTTTGGAAGAGCGATAGGCTCGGGGAAAATGACCCTTCGGCTTGGCAGGATTCGGTTGACTTGTTGACTGAATTGGGGATGCTTTCGACTCCGGTCGATCCGGAAACACTTTATACTAACCAGTTTATACCAGACAAATGACAGATCCGATTCTCACGGCTGAGCACGTGCAAATGACCTTTGCGGACTCGGAGGAAGGCTTCGAAGCTCTGGCAGAGGCTGACTTTACGGTATATCCGCAGGAGGTCGTCAGCATTATCGGCCCGTCAGGCTGCGGAAAATCCACGCTGCTCAGGATATTGGCCGGATTAATAGAGCCTACCAACGGCAAGGTGGTCTTTGAGGGCAAACAACTCAAGACTCCCCAGCGCAAGATTGGTTTTGTTTTCCAACAACCCAATTTGATGCCGTGGCGCTCCGCACTCCGCAATGTCGCCTTGCCGCTCGAGGTTGAGGGGATTCCCAGGAAGCAGGCGGAGGCAGAAGCCCACAGGTTGTTAGAGGTAGTGGGGTTGAGTGCGTTCGCTGACGCGCTGCCGCGTGAGCTTTCTGGCGGCATGAGCCAGCGCGTGGCAGTGGCCCGCGCGCTGGCTCATGATCCCGACCTTTTGCTGCTCGATGAACCGTTTGCCGCTCTGGATGCCTTGACCCGCGAACGTATGGATTGGGAACTGCTCAAGCTGGTTCAGAGGCAGCACAAAACCGTGGTAATGGTTACCCATAATATCCAGGAGGCTATTCTGCTTTCTGACCGAGTGTTCACCATGAGCCCGCGGCCCGGCAGATTTGAACGTGAAGTGATCATTGATTTGCCCCGGCCGCGTTCCGCGGAAGACCAGTATACTCCGAGATACGTGGCGCTGGCGCGCGAGCTGCGTCAGTCGCTGCGTTAGCTGTTCTCAGGTGCGGGCTGCGCCTCCGCTAGGTGGCGCGGGTCGCACACGAACCAGCGTATGATGATCCAACCGGCGAGATATAACACAATCGCAATTGAGAACGTCAACCGGTATCCAGCTAAATCCACCAGCCATCCACCGATGATGGGCGCTAAAAGCACCGGACCAGCAAGAACCGTATCTGCCAAGGCGGTATAAGTGGGCAGCTCAGTGCTGCTGAATTCCATCGTCAGGTTCGCGCCAGCAACGCCCATCCCAGCGCCGGCGGCCGTGGTGATAGCGAATACCCCATAAAACCAGAGGTCCGAGGGCGCCAGCAACACCAATAAAACACCAGCTATATTCATCAAGGTACATATTTCAGTTAGCCATTTGTGGCCAACTTTGTCGGCCAGTCTGCCCAGAATGGGCGCCGCAATTGTCTGGCTAACCAAAGCGACAATCGTGAGGTTGGCCGCGAAGGCATCACTTATGCCAAATTGTTTACGTGCATAGATAACATAAAAAGCGCCGCCCATCCCGCCCAGAATCAATACGGCTCTTGAGATTAGGTAGCGCGTGAAATTGCTGTTTTCCTTGAGCAACCTCGGCAAGCGCGCCCAATAGTCTTTGGGTGATCTTGGCTCAATGTGGGATTCGAGCGCCGGCTCGCGGTTCAATGCCAGGCTGATATAGGAGCACACTTGGAATACAAAGCACAGCATAAAGCAGATGCCAAAGGAAGTAGGGTAGGGATATGAGGACAGAACTTGCCGTGAAACAAAAGCTCCTCCCACGCCCAACAGGCTCCCGACCGCTGTGCTGCCCCCGAACAAGATACCCCGCCGTTCGCGGCGGATTTCCTTGGCCAGCATAGCGCGCCACGCCGGCGCAGCCAATCCGCCGGCGAAGGTCGCAATGCCGAGGCTAAAGGCTAATACGCCATAAGCCAGCCAATTCGGAGCCTGCGGCCAGAACAGCAGCAATAAACCTATACACGCATAAGGAATCCGCTCCATTACACTAATCTTTAATATCAAAGGCTTTTTGCGCGGGAGGCTTTCGGAGACTCGCGCCAGGAGCAGTTGTGGGAAATAGAAGCCGACATTTTGGATTGCGGGGATCAACCCGATGAGCACAGCTATTGTTGTAAGGTGACTTATATAAAGAGATAAAACAGTCGAAGAGAATATGAAAGACAAAGCCAGGCTGTAGAATGTCAGATCCAGAAAATTAACAGTAAAGTTCCACCTGGCGTTTTTCTCCAGATATGCCCGTACCTCAGGGGTATATGTTTCCACTTAACCAACACCTACCGTATGGTGTGAAAAAAGGAGGCAACCCACCGTCCGCCTCCTTGAACATGACACAACTACAGGTTCTCAGGCTTTCGAACCTTCCTCAATCCGTGCCCAGGTGTCCCTGAGGGCAGCAGTCCGGTTAAAGATGAGTTTATCGGGACGCGATTCGGCATCGACGCAGAAATATCCTTGGCGTTCAAACTGATAGTGTGTGAGGGCGGGAGCGTTGAGCACACTCGGCTCAAGCTTGCATCCGCTTAATATCTCCAGCGAGTTTGGGTTTAGGTACTCTATGAAAGAGTGTCCTTCGGGCTCATTGCCTGGATCCTGGACGCCAAACAAGCGGTCATATAGGTTTACCTGGGCATCCACTGCGTGTGCCGCGGATACCCAGTGTAAAGTGGCTTTGACTTTACGGCCGTCGGGCGCGTCCCCTCCGCGAGTAGATGGATCATAGGTGCAATGCAACTCAACAACTTCGCCAGTAACAGGGTCTTTGACGACACCAACGCACTTGATAAAGTAGGCATAACGCAGCCTGACCTCGCGTCCGGGAGCTAGGCGGAAATACTTGGGTGGTGGATCCTCACGAAAGTCGTCGCGCTCGATATAAATCACGCGCGAGAACGGCACCCTGCGTGTGCCTGCGCTGGGATCTTCGGGATTATTGATGGCGTCCATCTCTTCGACCGTTCCCTCGGGATAGTTGTCGATGACAACCTTGAGCGGCCGTAATATGCCCATCACTCTTAGCGCGTGTTTGTTCAGGTCGTCGCGGACACAAAACTCCAGCAGCGATATATCCACGATGCTGATTGCTTTCGCTACACCAATACGCTCGCAAAACTCGCGGATCGATGCCGGCGTATAACCGCGGCGGCGCAATCCGGCAAGGGTCGGCATGCGCGGATCATCCCAGCCAGCCACATAGCCTTCTTCAACCAATTGGCGCAGCTTGCGCTTGCTCATCACCACATAGTTCAGGTTCATCCGCGCGAATTCGATCTGCAGTGGGTGGCCCGGCACCTTCAAGTTATCCAGGAACCAGTCATACAGGGCGTGGTTGTTTTCAAACTCGAGGGTGCATATCGAATGCGTGATCCCTTCCAGCGCGTCCGAGAGACAGTGGGCAAAGTCGTACATCGGGTAGATGCACCAGGCCGTGCCGGTGCGGTGATGCGGCGTCTTTAAGATGCGGTAAATCACCGGGTCGCGCAGGCTGATGTTTGGCGACTGCATATCTATTCTAGCGCGGAGGGTGCGGGAGCCTTCCGCGAACTCGCCAGCCTTCATACGCCGGAACAGGTCTAGGTTCTCTTCGACCGGGCGCTCGCGGTTGGGGCTGTTCCGGCCAGGTTCAGTCAGGGTCCCGCGGTAGGCACGCATATCTTCCGGACTGAGATCGCAGACATATGCCTTCCCCTGCAGGATCAGCTCCTCGGCGAACTCGTACAGCCTGCCAAAGTAATCCGAGGCATAAAATAGGCGGTCCTGCCAGTCGAAGCCCAGCCAACGAATATCCTCCTGGATAGCCTCGACGTATTCGACATCTTCTTTGGTCGGATTTGTGTCGTCAAAACGTAGGTTGCACAAACCGCCAAACTCCTGAGCCACTCCAAAGTTGAGGCTGATGGACTTGGCATGGCCGATATGCAGGTAACCGTTTGGTTCGGGCGGGAAGCGGGTATGTACGCGCCCCTGGTTTTTGCCAGCCTGCACATCCTGCGCAACAATGGTGCGTACGAAATCCGGAGATGATGTGTGTTCGGGGCTGGAAACAGCGGGCGTTTTAGTGTCCATGGAAACCTCCTGCAGATTGAGAACACGCAGAAGATACAACAGAAATGGCAATCCGACAAGAAGCTGTTATCTGAGCAGATCTGCAGAAAGGCTGGCTGAAAGAGCATCAAGATACAATATAGCCTGCGGATGTTGGCGTAGGCTAGTGGCCGGGCACATCGGGTTCACAGGTTCAGATAACGTGCGGCGTACTATCTCTGCTTTGCGCTGCTCGGGCACAATCGCCATAACTGTTCTGGCAGACAGGAGCGCCGGCACCGTCAGGGAAATAGCCTGAACAGGCACATCGGCAAGCATGGCAAAATGGCCTTCGCCTACCTGCTGCTGGCGGCACACACCGTCCAGGGTGACAACATGCACCAACTCTCGGGTGTTAAAATCAGCCGGCGGGTCGTTAAAGGCGAGGTGGCCGTTTTCGCCGATTCCCAGCACACATACATCTGCGGGATGGCTGTGCAGCAACTGCGTGTAGCGTTCGATTTCCGCCTGGATATCGGCTGCATCGCCCTGAATACCATAGAATGCGTGCAACGGCACTTGATCGACAAGCTGCTCGTGCATATACCGCCGAAAGCTGGCCGGATGAGCCGCTGAAATGCCCAAATATTCATCCATATGGAAGACGACGACGCGGTTCCACTCGATGTCTTGCCTCTGGCGCAGCGCAGCGTACAAGGGCAGTTGAGAGTTACCGGTGGCCAGAATGAGATAGCACAGCCCATGGGCAGCGATACCGGCACCGATCTCGCGCGCTAAACGTTCGGCTGCGCATTCACCTAGTTCTGTGCTGGTTGCGTGGGTATGAATAACTAGGTTATCTATCAGGTTTTCCTTGTGGCAGCACGCTTGTTTCATGAATGGCTCCTCTAGCATTTACTTCGATAGCTAGAGTAACAAGGTCACGCAACCATGTCAATCGCACTGCGCTAGTGGATTATCTGCGCTTGACAATTATCATCAGGTATGGTATTGTGTACGTATTCTAGCGAATGGTATGTTGATGTTTAATACCTTTTCCGGCCGAATTGCTCTCGTTCTTATTGAGCTCCTCATTGCGAGGAGCTAAGCGTGGTTGGGAAAGGCATAATACTGTAAATAAATCAAATGACTTGGAAGCCTCACCCAACAGGTGAGGCTTTTTTATTGTAACTTATCGGGCATACGCAAAGGAGCCATTGCCGCAGTATTGTATTGCGAGCAACGGCTCTATTTATAATGAGCAAGGAGTGAGAGTGAGAAGCGATACAGTTAAAAAAGGCATCAACCGCACGCCGCATCGTTCTCTTTTGTGGGCGCTTGGCTGCACCGAAAGAGAGATGAATCAACCGTTTGTGGGCGTCATCAGCTCATTTTCAGAGGTGGTGCCCGGGCATATGCATCTCCGCCAGATTAATGAGGCGGTCAAGGCAGGTGTCCGCATGGCTGGCGGCACTCCTTTCGAAAGCAATGTAATCGCTGTTTGTGACGGCATCGCTATGGGGCACAGCGGGATGAAGTATTCGCTCTCCTCGCGCGAGTTGATTGCCGATTCCGTCGAAACTGTTGTACTTGCGCACCAATATGATGCCGTCGTGCTTATCCCTTCCTGCGATAAAATCGTGCCCGGCATGCTGATGGCCGCGGCGCGCCTGGATATTCCGGCGGTGGTTGTCACTGGTGGGCCGATGCTATCCGGGCGTCTGGGCGATACGCGCCTCGACCTGAACAGCGCCTTTACGGTGGTGGGAGCTGTGGTCAACGGACAGATGACTGAACAGCAGGCAAAGCGCATAGAACAGGCCTGCTGCCCCGGCTGCGGCTCCTGTGCTGGTATGTTCACTGCCAATACTATGGGCTGTTTGAGCGAGGCGATGGGTATGGCTTTGCCCGGCAACGGCGCGACTCCTGCGGTGAGTTCGCGCCGTTTAGCATTAGCTAAGGAAGCCGGCATGGCGGTAATGGACCTGCTGAGGAAGGGGATCACGGCCCGCCAGATAATCAATGCCAAGGGGCTGGCAAATGCTTTCACCTGCGATATGGCGATGGGCGGCTCGACAAACTCTGTACTGCATCTGCTGGCAATTGCTCAAGAGGCCGGCATTCATGTAAATCTGAGCGATCTGAACAACTACAGCAACACCACGCCGCACCTGTGTAAACTCTCCCCCGCCAGCGACCAGTACCTGGAAGACTTGTATTATTCGGGCGGTATCAGCGCCATTTTACACGAGCTGCAGGGGATTGGGCTGCTCAAGGCGGATGCTATGACCGTGACTGGCGATACTCTGGCGCAAAACCTTGAGCCTGATTCTCGCTGGGCTCCTGATTATGCGTTGGTTGATCGGCGTGTGGTGCGTAGCCCGCAAGATCCTTATTCCGAGACGGGCGGCTTGGCGGTTTTGTTCGGCAACCTCGCGCCTGAAGGAGCTGTGGTCAAAAGAGCAGCCGTTGCCCCGGCCATGATGCAACATAGCGGTCCGGCGCGTGTGTTTGATACCGAAGAGGAAGCCACCCAGGCGATCATGGACAACAAATTCAAGGTTGGCGATGTCATCGTCATCCGTTATGAGGGGCCTAAAGGCGGCCCGGGCATGCGCGAGATGCTTACGCCCACCTCATTGCTCTCGGGGATGAAGATGGATGACAAGGTAGCCTTGATTACCGATGGGCGCTTCTCGGGAGCCACGCGCGGTGCGGCGATCGGGCATATCTCGCCTGAAGCCGCCTCAGGTGGCCCGCTCGCGGCCGTTAAGGACGGCGACCTGATAGAGATTGATATCCCCAACCACCATCTGGAGCTGCACGTACCGGAATCCGAAATAAAGGCGCGGCTGGCAGCCTTGCCCGTATTCGAACTGCGTGTGCAAGGCGGATATCTGCGCCGCTATGCTCAGGCGGTCACATCCGCCAGCACAGGGGCCGTCTTACGCGACTGAGCTGCTGTATTAGCCTGCTGCCGTGCTGTTGGGAGGAGAATGATGCGATGAAACTGAATGGCGCTCAAATACTGTGGGAATGCTTGCTGCATGAAGGGGTCGATACGATATTCGGCATCACTGGCGGCACGGTCCTCCCGCTTTACCACGAGTTGGTAAATTACCCAATCCGCTCTATTGTAGTTCGTCATGAGCAGGCTGCAGCGCATGCAGCCGATGGGTATGCGCGCGCTACTGGCAAGGTGGGGGTTTGCCTGGCTACTTCTGGCCCGGGCGCAACCAATTTAGTGACCGGCATCGCCAATGCACAGATGGATTCTTCATCTCTCGTGGCGATTACTGGACAGGTGGCCTCGTCGGTGCTGGGCACGGATTTTTTCCAGGAAGTCGATACGACTGGCATTACGATGCCGATCACCAAGCACAACTACCTCGTCACCGATATCAATGACCTGGCTTTGGCTGTGAAGGAAGCTTTCCATTTGGCCAGAACTGGCCGGCCGGGGGCGGTGCTGTTGGATATCGCCAAGGATGTGCAACAGACCGTCATCGACTTTGAATACCCAGCCGAGATCAACCTGCCGGGCTATAAACCGCACATGTTTGGGAATGCACGCCAAATCAAACAGGCTGCGGAGATGATTAACCAGGCTGAGCAGCCCATCCTCGTTGCTGGGCGAGGCGTCATCATTGCTGGCGCCTTTGCCGAATTGCTCGCTTTGGTGGAAAAGGCGCAGTTACCGGTCGTGACGACCCTGCTTGGCAAGAGCGACCTGCCGGAGAATCATCCGCTGTGCCTGGGGATGGGCGGCATGCACGGCGAGGCCTTTGCCAATTTGGCTATGCAAAACGCCGACTTGATTATTGGCGTGGGATCGCGCTTCGACGATCGCCTGACGAGCACTGCAGAGACCTTTGCGCCCAAGGCCAGGATTATCCATATCGATATTGATCCGGCAGAAATCGGCAAGCGCGTGCGAGTCGATTTGCCCGTAGTGGGCGATGCGCGCAATGTGCTCAGGGAGCTTGTCAGTGTGGTAAAGCCGGCTGAACATACGCCATGGCTGAACCAGATTGAGGCCTGGCGGAAGGATAGCCATGCGCGGGATATCCTGCATCAGGAATGCGGGGAGCTCCAGCCGCAGTTTGTCGTCAACCAGATCTGGGAGGCTACCGAAGGTAAGGCCATTATGGTGAGTGATGTTGGCCAAAACCAGATGTGGGAGGCGCAGTACTATCATCATCTGCGGCCGGGTGGGCTAATCACCTCAGGTGGATTAGGTACAATGGGATTCGGCTTGCCGGCAGCTATCGGCGCTGCCGTGGGCTGTCCTGATGAGCCGGTTTGGGTCGTGGCTGGTGACGGCGGCTTTCAAATGACCTTACAAGAACTGGCAACGGTGGTTCAGGAACGGCTGCCGATTAAAATAGCAATTCTGAACAATGGTTATTTGGGGATGGTCCGTCAGTGGCAGGAGCTGTTTTACCAGAGCAACTACAGCGGTACTCCTATCCTGGGGCCAGACTTTGCAAAACTGGCTGAGGCATATGGGATTCGCGGCATTACCATCAGTGACAGTTGCGAGGTAAGGTCAGCGATCGAGGAAGCCAAAACTTATGACGGCCCGATGCTGATCGATTTCCGTATCGAACGTGAGCAGAATGTATTCCCTATCGTGCCAGTTGGGCAGCCAATTCACAATATGATTCGGCGGCCGATTCCGCAGGGGGCACAAGGATGAGAATAAAAAGCAGCTCAGGAGAGAGTCGATGAGCACAGTAAATCCCAAAACAGGCTACTCTCGGCGTACGTTGGTTGGATTGATGGAAGACAAGCCCGGTGTCCTCAGCCATGTTTCCAATCTCTTTCGTCGTCGAAATTACAATATCGAAAGTCTCTCGGTCGGGCACAGCGAGACCCCCGGCATTTCGCGCATGACGGTCGTCGTAAATGGGGATGATGCAGTGGTAGAGCAGGTCATCAAGCAGCTCTACAAGCTGGTGAATATCCTCAAAGTAAGCGATATCGACGATTCTTCATCGGTAACCCGAGAGCTGGCGCTCATCAAGGTATATGCGCCAGCCGCTGTGCGGGCCGAGATTAAGCAATTGGTCGATATTTTCCGCGCGAATATCATCGATGTCGCCCTAGAGTCGCTGACTATCGAGATAACCGGGACTGAGGATAAGATAGATTCACTGATCGCGATGCTCAGACCCTATGGCATCAAGGAATTAGCGCGTACCGGCCGTGTGGCCATGGTCAGAGGTTCGACGACGACGGGCGTCACAAAGTAACAGGCTAATCTGCATTATACATGATGCAAGATATACAATCTGGAGGGAACACGATGGCGGTTATCTATTACGAAAAGGATGCCAATCTCGCCTTGCTCAAAGGCAAAAAGATTGCCGTGATTGGCTATGGCAGCCAGGGGCATGCACATGCGTTGAATCTCAAAGACAGCGGCTGCGACGTGCGTGTAGGGCTCTATGCCGGCAGCAAGTCATGGGCTGAGGCTGTCAAGGCAGGCCTTGTGGTCAAGACTGTAGCTGAAGCTGCTACCGAAGCGGATATGATCATGATGCTTGCACCCGATATGAAGCAGCCCGAGATCTACCGTGAGTCGGTGGCGCCTAACCTCAAAGCCGGCAAGATGCTTATGTTTGCGCACGGTTTTGCGATTCATTACAGCACCATAATTCCGCCTGCGGATGTTGATGTCGTGATGGTCGCTCCCAAGGCTCCCGGTCATCGCGTGCGCGAGATTTTCCCGGATGGACAGGGTGTCCCGGGTTTGCTGGCGATTTATCAGGATGCGACGGGTAACAGCAAAGCGCTGGGGTTGGCCTATGCCAAAGGTATCGGCTGTACCCGCGCCGGCGTGATCGAGACGACCTTTGAGGAAGAGACCGAGACCGACCTCTTTGGCGAGCAGGCCGTGCTGTGCGGCGGTGTTTCGGCGCTCATCAAGGCCGGATTTGATACCCTGGTGGAGGCTGGATACCAACCCGAGATCGCTTATTTTGAGTGCTGTAATGAGCTCAAGCTGATAGTTGACCTGATTTACCAGGGCGGCCTTTCCTATATGCGCTATTCGGTGAGCGACACAGCCGAGCACGGCGACTATACGGCTGGCCCTCGAGTAATAAACGATGCTACCAAAGCCGAGATGAGAAAGCTGCTGACTGAAATCCAGGATGGCACTTACGCTCGCAATTGGATCCTTGAAAATCAGGCAGGCCGTCCGAGCTTTAATATGACTCGCAAACGCGAGCAGAATTCACAGCTCGAGCAGGTTGGGCGCAGCCTGCGCGCTATGATGTCCTGGCTGCAAGCCAAATAACCATACGGGTAAACGGTGGGTTGGCATACCATGCCAGCCCACCATTGGAACCGCTGGCAACGAGTGGGATGGAAATACTATGCCTCTAAAGCTGACCGTGCTGGATACAACCTTGCGCGACGGCGCGCAGCGTGAAGGAATCTCGTTTTCCGTTAAGGATAAGCTGCGTATCGCTCAAAAACTCGATGAACTCGGCATTGGCTACATCGAGGGGGGATGGCCCGGTTCCAATCCAAAGGACAGCGAGTTTTTTGCGGCAGCTCGCAAGGCAATATGGAAGAACTCCAAGCTTGTGGCTTTTGGCAGTACGCGCAAGGCCAGTACTACTGTACGGGATGACCACAGTATTCAAGCGCTTATCGACGCGGCTACCCCGGCCGTTACGATAGTAGGCAAATCCTCGCTCAAGCAAGTGCTGCAGGTGCTTAATACCACAGCAGACGAGAACTTGCATATGATTACAGATTCGACCGCCTACCTCAAAGGCTTTGGCAAGGAAATTTTCTTTGATGCCGAGCACTTTTTCGATGGCTACAAGCATGATGCTGATTATGCGTTGGCAACATTGAGGGCTGCGGCTGAATCCGGCGCGGATTACCTGGTCTTGTGCGATACGAACGGCGGAACTCTGCCTGACGAAATTTATCGCGTGGTTACAAGAGTCGTGGAGGAATTGCCTGGCCGCACCATCGGTATTCATGCCCATAATGACACCGGAGTGGCGGTTGCCAACACTTTGCTGGCTGTTAAGGCCGGCGCATTGCACGTGCAAGGCACCATGAATGGTTATGGGGAACGCTGCGGCAATGCAGATTTATGCTCTGTGATCCCCAACCTGGAACTCAAGCTCGGCTGCCAAGCCTTGACTGACGGCAGCCTGCCTTTGCTCACCGAAACAGCCCGCTTTGTGAGCGAAACAGCCAACCTAATCCCCGATGACCATGCGCCATATGTGGGGCTTTCCGCCTTTACACACAAGGCAGGGCTGCACGTCAGCGCGCTGCGCAGGGTTGAGGACAGTTATCAACACATTACACCTGAGCAAGTCGGCAACCAGAAGCGCGTGCTTGTCTCAGAGTTGGCTGGGCGTGGCAATATCGCTGTCAAACTCTCCGAGCTAGGCCTGGGGCAGGCAGCTCCCGATGAAGAGCAAGCTTTGATACTCAAACTCAAAGAGATGGAAAGCAAAGGTTACCAGTATGAGGGCGCCGACGGCTCGTTTGAGCTGATTGTACGCCGCAGCCGGCCCGGATATCAGGCTCCCTTTGAAGTGATGGATTTCCTTGTCCTTGTAGAGAAGCGCGCAGATAAAGAGATATTGGCAGAGGCCACTGTCAAAGCCAGAGTGGGCGACCAAATTATACATACCGCAGCCGACGGCCAAGGTCCTGTGAACGCCCTGGATACAGCTATTCGCAAAGCATTGGTGCCATTTTATCCAGAACTGAATTATATCCATTTGACGGATTTCAAGGTGCGTATCGTCGACCAGAAAGCCGCCTCCGCTGCGCCTACCAGAGTGCTGGTGGAATCGAGCGATGGCGAGCGCACCTGGACCACGGTAGGATGCTCTGAAAATATCATCGAAGCCAGCTTTCATGCGCTTATCGATTCCCTGGAACTGCCGCTTCTAAGGCGGCCCTCCTGAAGGACCGCCGGTATCTGAGGCAAGGAGCCGGCTGGAGGGTCGCAGACTGAGATGAGGCCAGTCAGAGCAGTAGAACAGGGTAGATAAGGAGAGAACGATGGATAAAGTTAGGATTTTTGACACAACTCTACGCGATGGCGAGCAATCGCCGGGCGCCACGATGCATACCGATGAAAAACTCGAGATTGCTAGACAGTTAGCGCGCTTGGGCGTTGATGTGATCGAAGCAGGTTTTCCAGCCTCATCCCCCGGCGACCTCGATGCCGTGCAGCGCATCGCGCGCGAAGTGCAAGGACCGGTTATCTGCGGTTTGGCGCGCTGTGTTGAGCGCGATGTTACTGCTGCCTGGGAAGCCGTCCGTGAGGCGGAACGACAGCGCATTCATGTGTTTATCGCGACCTCCGACATTCACCTGGAACACAAGCTGCGTATGACCCGCGAGCAGGTGATAAGCGCAGCGCGCGATATGGTGGCCCTGGCGAGATCGCTGTGTGCGGATATCGAGTTCTCTCCTGAAGACGCCGGTCGCTCGGACCCCGAGTTTATGTACAGGGTATTGGAAGAAGCTATCAAATCAGGTGCAACGACGTTGAATATCCCTGACACCGTTGGCTATGTCACTCCGGATGAATACTACGGTATGATTGCCGAGATTCGCAGGAATGTGCCTGGCGTAGAGAATGTTATTATCTCTACCCACTGCCACAACGACCTTGGCATGGCTGTGGCCAACTCGCTGGCAGGCGTTCGGGCAGGAGCGCGCCAAATCGAATGTACCATCAACGGCCTGGGCGAGCGTGCCGGAAATGCTGCGTTGGAAGAAATCGTGATGGCGATACATACCCGTAGCCAATATTACGGCGTAACGACCAGTATCAATACGACACAACTATACCCGGCCAGCCGCATGGTCTCTAACTATACCGGCATGGCAGTCCAGGCTAATAAAGCAATCGTCGGCGCGAACGCTTTTGCACACGAGGCGGGGATACACCAGGACGGCATATTGAAGAACCGATTGACCTACGAAATCATGAATGCTCAAACGGTAGGCGTGCCGGAGAGCACCCTGGTGCTCGGTAAGCATTCTGGCAGGCACGCCTTTGCCGATCGTCTCGATCAGATGGGTTATGTGTTGGATACTGACCAGTTGAACCGCGCCTTTACACGTTTTAAGGAGATTGCCGATAAAAAGAAATACGTTGCTGAGGCAGACATCGAAGCGATTATCTCGGATGAGGTTTACCAACCGCAGGAGATCTATCATCTTGAGCAGCTTCAGATAACCAGCGGCGACCATGCTATTCCGACGGCAACGGTATGTTTGCGCACTCCAGACGGCTCGCTTCTTACGGATTCGGCGCACGGGGCCGGCCCGGTGGATGCGGTCTATAAGGCCATCAACCGCATTGTCGGGGTGCCGAACGAGCTAGTGGAGTTTGCGGTTAAGGCGGTGACAGAAGGCATCGATGCGGTCGGCGAGGTAACCGTGCGTATTGAAGCCAAGGAAAACGGCGAAAACGGCCTGCCAACTAATCCGCAAACGGGCACCAAGACGCGTGTATTTTCAGGCCACGGCGCTGCCACCGATATCATTGTGGCCAGCGGTCGGGCTTATATGAATGCATTGAACAAACTGCTGGCTGTCAAGCAAAAGCTATCCTAGATTGTGAGGTGCTAGATTGACGAATATACCGATGACAATTGGTCAAAAGATACTAGCTGTCCACGCCGGTCGTGAGCAGGTAGCGCCTGGAGACTTGATTGACGCTCAGGTGGATTTGGTGCTGGCCAATGATATTACCGCTCCGTTGGCGATCCGCGAGTTCGCCAAACTGGGCGTCGAACAGGTCTTTGACCCGACCAGGATTGCGCTGGTGCCGGACCACTTTACGCCCAATAAGGATATCCAATCCGCCGAGCAGGCGCGTATCTTGCGCGATTTCGCTCACAAACACGGTATTGTCCATTACTTTGAAGTGGGGCGCATGGGCATCGAGCATGCGCTGCTGCCGGAGCAGGGGCTGGTGGGCCCAGGCGACCTCGTTATTGGCGCCGATTCACACACGTGTACTTACGGCGCACTGGGAGCTTTTGCTACTGGTATGGGGTCAACCGATATTGCCGTGGCGATGGCCACCGGCCGCATCTGGATGCGC
>JAJFUJ010000134.1 GCA_021372475.1 Chloroflexota bacterium
CGGGTCGGCATTCCACATCTTGGGCTGCACCACGCTAGCGACGGCATTGAGGATGTTGGGAACCTGTGCTTTATCGAGCGTGCCATCCTGCTGGATGGCCTTGATGAGCGCCTGCTCGTAAACTGCCATCTCTGCATCCGGCTTGAGGATCTCGAGTTGCAGCGGCACATGGTTAGCGATGTTCACCACACCACGTTGCTCGAGCGCTAATACGATCAGTGAGATCGTTTTGGTGGAGTTGCCCATGAGGAAGGCCGCCTCGATGGCGTTCAAGTCCGGCACTACTCCAGGCGTCTGGAAGGTCTCGATCTCGATCTCCGGCGGCTCATAGCTCAGCTTGGGCTTGCGTTTTCTTAGCGCAAAAACCAGCAGTATCAATACAAGCACAGTAATAGGCACGCCAGTACAAAATAACGTAGTCGTGGCTTCCGAGGAGAGCGGGAATACTGGTGCGGCGACACCAGGTACCTCTGTCGGCATGGGCGATTTAAGCGGGATAACCGTCCCCTTGGTGGTGCTGATGGCCGAAGCGGGGAGGTAAAAACGCGGGATCATCTCCTGCTCTGGACTCAAACTATCCTTGCGCACCAGGAATGAGAGCCATACCTTGCCAGTGGTCTCGTCGGGCGTCGGGAAGTAGACCCAGCGGTCGAAATCAGTGGTATCCACCGATATCAGCCCGGTGGCATTGACGACAGCATCCGTCACCTGCTCGGGGGTGGTAATATCGGCGCTTAATTCGAACGGCAGGATATACGTGATCTCCTGACGGGTAATCGGCAGCCCCCATACAAAGGGAGCCCAGCCGATGGCAACCAAATCCTTGCCCTGGTAACTGGTGGCATCAAATACCGAATGGTCGACCGTATAATGTATCTGTACGGTATATTGTCCGCCGTTGGCAGTGCTGCGCTCGAAATTAGCCTGATAATACGGCGCACTGCCCGTCAGGTTCACGGTAAAGACCCCATCCGGGCCGTCTCCGCTGGCAGAGACGATGGTCGAATCCGCATCGAATGGCCCAATCTGGGATATCTTGTTGCGGCCGTTCGCCAGCTCAGTGAAGGTAAGGGTATACTTGATATCCAGGCGGCCGTCTGCCAGGACGACGACATACGATTCGGCTTTATCCAGCGCTACCGGGTCGGCCGCGCGGCTGACGAACGGCAGTTGCCCAGCGAGCAAGCAGAATACTATCAGCGCTGCCAAGGTGATTCGACGCATACTCATATCCTCCTCACTCGTTAGCCCGTAAACGCTGCGCCAACACTTGCAATGTGAACAGAGGCAAGCGTATCATCCGCCGCCAGCGCCACGGCTGCCTGATCAAACGGTACAGCCATTCGAGCCCGCTGCGGCGCATCCAGTTGGGTGCGCGTGGAACGATGCCGGCGATGTAATCCAGCGTCCCGCCAACGCCCATACATACCGCGACACCCAATCGTTCCTTGTTGCGCCTGATCCATAAATCCTGATTGGGCGCGCCGTAAGCCACAAACAGCAGGTCGGGTGCGGCCAGGCGAATACGCGCGATAATCGCATCCTCGTCCTCCGGCCGCGGGGAGCCTGCAAAAGTGCCCGCAATGACGAGCCCGGGATTTTGTGCCTGCAGCACGCCTGCAGCGGCTTCAGCCACGCCCGGCGCTGCCCCTAAAAGAAACAGCCTGTATCCCTTTTGAGCTGCCAGGCGGGCGATCAATGGCACGGTATCGGAGCCGGTCACCCGTTCGCGCAGCGGTTTACCCAGCACCCGCGATGCCCAGAGCAGCCCGCTGCCATCGGGCAGCGCCAGGTCTGCCTCATTAATAGTTACGCAAAAAACGGTATTGTGTTGCGCGGCCATCACGAATTCGGGATTCACGGTGGCTACCTGGTGCGGGCCGCCCTCCTGAATAAAGTGCTCGAGCTGGCTGAGCGTCTCTTCGGTAGTGATGTCATCCACGCGCACGCCTAAAATATATACTGAACGCTCAACCATTTCGAATCCCTCCGGCAGCCTCCAGCGCAGCGAGCACTTGCTCAGCGCAGTTGCGCCAGGTGAAGCCGGCAGCGCGCCGCAGCCCGCGCTCACGCAGCGAAAGCCGCAGGCGCGCGTCGCAGCTAATATTGGCGAGAGCCTCGGCTATACTCGCGGCATCGTTGGGATCCACCAGCAGCGCCGCATCTCCGGCCACCTCGGGCAGCGAAGAGACGTTCGAGCAGATGACCGGAGTTCCGCAGGACATCGCTTCCAGCACCGGCAAGCCAAAGCCCTCATAATAGCTTGGCAGCACGTATGCCAGCGCTCCGCTGAGCAGCGCGGCCAGGTCGGCTTCTGGGATATATCCCGGCAGAACCAGCCTTTCCCCGACCCCTTCAGCCTGGGCGATGCCGGCCAAGTCCTCGGGCAGCCAACCCTGTTTGCCTGCCAACACCAGGCGGATATCGGCAGCCAGGTCGTATTCCCTGGCCGCCAGCCCGAAAGCCCGAATCAAGCCTGGCAGATTCTTTCGCGGTTGCAGCGAACCCACGTACAGCACATAACGCTGGCCGGTATGATAGCGCCGCCGGCATTCTGCAAGAACAGCGTTATCCGTTACCATCGTAACACTGCTGCCCGCCGGATAGGCGACTGATACTTTATCTTTCGGTATACCATAGACTCTCTGTAAATCGAGGCTGGTAGCCTCGGAATCGGCGATGACGATGTATGCGCGGCGTGCATTGCTGCGGGTCGACCAGCCCAGGTACCAGCGTTGAAAGGCAGTATGCGCTTCAGGGTAATAGATGTATCCCAAGTCGTGCACAGTCACCACCGAGCGCCCCCGATACAAGGCCGGCAGCACATGGGAAGGCACAAAGAGCACGTCCGGAGGATGGCGGGCTGTCTCCCAACCGAGGCGTATGTGCGTCCACAGGCGCGGCCAAGGCATAATGCACAATTCGATCCTGTCGCTGGGGATAAACAATCCCACCGGAGGCGCCTGGTTAAAATAGAGGCGAAAGTGGTGGGCGCTCCCCATCTCGAGCAGAGCGCGGGTGAGATAGAGCGCATAGTTCTCCGTGCCAGTGCGCTGCGGCAGCACCGCTCGGCTGGCGTCAATCCCAATCAGCATCGTGCACGTCCACCTTCCATACCTGGCGCGCATTTGCGGTTCGCAGAGCTTGCGCTGTCGTTTCCGTTGTGGCTGCGTCCACCAGCGCGATGATGCACCCCCCCTGGCCGCCTCCCGAGAGCTTGGCTCCCAACGCACCAGCTTGCAATGCCGCCGCATTCAGACGCTCGATCTCGGGCGACGAGACGCCCAATTCTGCCAGCAGACACTGGTCAGCGTTCATCAGGGCGCCCAGCTCCGGCCAGTCGCCGGCTTCCAGGGCAACACGTCCTGCTGCGGTCAGGCGGCCAATGCGCTCGAACAGCGCTTCGCAGCGAGTGGGCTGCGCTTGCCAGGCGCGACGGACCTGCTCGACTGCGCCGCGCGTCTGAGAGGCGATGCCGCTATCGGCAATCAACAGGGTAAACGCGGGAATATGTTCCAGGAGCGACAACATCTTGCCGCGCTGGTAATATATGGGGCGCTCATAGGCAATCACCGTATTGTCGATGCCGCTGGGATGGCCGTGATATAGTATCTCGGTGCGATAGGCCAGCTCTGAGATAACCTCTGGCGCCAATAACACGTCTGTAAATCTGGCGAGCGCGCGGATAATCGCAATGGTAACGGCTGTCCCGCTGCCCAAGCCGCGCGCTGGCGGGAGCTGCGAGTGCAGCTTGATCGACAGCGGCGGGACCTCATCCAGTTGAAGCGCTGCAAGGGCATTGCCGATGGTGGTCTGCAGCCCACGGGCAAACAAATCCTGGTTATCTAGATTCAGAGCTGGGTAGGTAACGCTGCGGCCAAGGTCGCTGGCTTCGATGACGATGCCGGAGCCGGTCGGCAACGGTTCCACTTTTGCATAGGCGCTCAAGTCCGGCAGTGGGACGGCCAATGCCGGCTGTCCGTAAACCACGGCGTGTTCGCCCAGCAGAATCGCTTTACCACATGCGCTTGAACTCGTTACCATTGCACTCCTGATCCGACTGCCTCCATCATATACTATCTTGCACGATTTGTCAGCGGCATATTTACAGAGGGTGTGGAAAAAGTAGCCAGTTGGAGACACCATAGTGTCTGAAAAG